>CAZQNZ010000017.1:0-1171 GCA_964594615.1 uncultured Planctomycetia bacterium | reverse complement strand
TCCAGCAAACGGCGCGCCCACTGAGCGTGCACCAGATCCATGTCCGTCTCGCTGGCTTCCTTCAGTTGCTCCCGCACTTCACTGGCGGTCAGCGATTCCAGTCGAACCCGGCGTGTGTCCTTCTGATCCAGCACGAGGTTATCCACCTGCCACGCGATCGCCTCCCCCTCCCGATCCGGATCGGACGCCACGTATACCTGCTCCTGGTTCTTCGACGCGTTTCGAATCTGCCCCACCGGCGCCCCGTCCTGCGGTTCCCACTCCGGTTCGTAGTCATCGTCCATCCCCATGCGATCCGCCGGCAAATCGTACATGTGCCCCTTGGTCACGGCAAAGGACCAGTCCTCGTCCAGAATGCCGGAAAGGGTATTGATCTTTGTGGGGGACTCGACAATGATCAGGGGCATGTCACATGCATCGCAACCGGTTCAATAAATATGAGAGCGCAAAGACAATTTTCATTGTAAAGATTCTCACCCCTGCATTCCATTCCTCTCATATTCTTCAGGAAATGCTTCAATCGTGTGCCGATGTGGGAATCGATCCCCCCCCTTCATAATGAATGTGCCGTAACCTACATCCTCCTCTCTTCAATTTCCTTAAGCCCACTGACCACAATTGGTTGTTGTGTCTCGGAAATCTTTCAGGTTCCGGTTAGCGAAACGGTGCACCTTGGACCGACACGGATTCCACACGGAGGACCGATTTGTATACCAGGCTCGGATTGAGGGGAAACCGACGAACATATAGATCGTTCGAAGACCATTGTGCTCCATTTGTAGCATTTGTACGGGACGAGTCATCTCTGTGTTGTTTGGTGGGATGTCATATGAAAAGTCTCCGAAGGAGACGCCTCATGCGCAGCCCCCGGATGAAATGAACGGATGTGAATGGAATCCGGGGGGAAGGACGAATGCGTGAGTCGAACGAGCCCCCCGTCAAGGGGCGGCTCTTATTGCATGTATTCATCCTTTTCTGTGCAGTTGATTCTGCTAACAGAGCCACCTCCCTGCGGGAGGTTCGGTCATGTTTCGCCACCATATGTACTCATTGTAAAGATTCTAATCTCTGCATTCCATTGCCCACGTTTTCTCCCGGCTCCGTTCCGTACGAGCGAGGAGGGCAAACACGTTGAACTCCTCATGCGTGACGTTCCAGCCACTTTTCACCC
>CAZQNZ010000016.1:0-27760 GCA_964594615.1 uncultured Planctomycetia bacterium | reverse complement strand
ACGAGAGTGAAACACGGGAGACACAATTTGAACGCCTCATGGATCGGTATGAGAAACTGCAGCAGGGGCGATCAGTGGAGGGGGACAAGGCACGGATGCAGAAACGAAATGAGTTAAAACGGGATATGTCAACTTATCTTGCTCAAAAGGAAAAGGTGAATCCAGATGATCCGCAGAACGCACCGAAGAGATTCGATACCGCCGAACAAGCTGGAGAGCAAACCCTCGCCGGGCCCTCCAATACGGGTGCCGGGACGGGTACAGCTGGAGCTGGAAAAAGTTCAGAATCGAATAGCAAGCGCGAGGAGTATCCGTCAGAGAGCGGACCAGATCGCCGATCAAACCGTCGTGAAAAGGTGATTGCTCAGGCGATACATCGGCTTGAATCGAACGCCGTCCGTTCCACGGCGTCTAAAACGGAGCGACCTACCGATAATTCACGAAAAGAGAATCCTGAATCGGAGTTTCTCCCGAAAGACATTTCCTCAGATGTCATAAAGGAGCAGGAGGAGACGTCGTATCAGATCAACCTGGAAAAGATCAGGGAAACGGTGAAGCAGCCCCATACTGTACAGACCTGGCCTTCCAGGTATGATCGGTCGATTGCGAGGTATCGTTCCCTTTTATCATCTTTTACAACTTCAGAGAAAGAGACCAATGTTTCTGAAAAATAGCCTCAAGCGGATTCAGCTCTATGCATTCTTGATTCCGGTTTGTTTCGTGATGCTTACAATCTGCGGAACGGCGGAATCGGACAAGAACATTGCCAGTGAGGACACATCCCAGCATGAAAAAAGATTGGAGAACCAGTTCGAGAATGGAGTCGACTACATCATGTCCCGATACATGGAGGAATCAGGATCATGGCCGGGGTTTAATGGGAAACCGGATGTGGCGATGACCGCGATGCCTATCAAGATTCTGGCGGAAGCTCCTCATGAATACATCGAAAAATACACGTCTGAATTCCGGTCCGGTGTTGACTACTTAATTGACGCCCAGCAGCCGAGCGGGGCCATCATCGATGCCGGTAAAGTTCCACAGCTTGCAAATTACAAAACAGCGCTGGCCACGATGGCATTGGTTGCGGCGCGGGATGCGTATCCCAAGTGGGAGCGCAGCCGATTTCAGTCCGTGATTCTCAAGGCTCGAACATATCTTGCGAACACTCAATTTTCACCGGGCTTCCACGACATCGGTGAGGACCACTGGGCCTATGGAAGCTGGGATTATGATCGTTCTGAAAAGAAGGCCGATGGTGATATGTCGAATGCTCAGTTCGCGCTTCAAGCGTTGAAGGCAGCGGATCTTCCGGAAAACTCGAAGGTCTGGAAGCGGGCCGTAAAATTTCTGCAGCGTTCACAGAACCGTTCGGAATCAAATGACCTGAAGGCGTTTTTCCAGGAAAAGGGATATACGGTGGGGAACGATGGCGGTTTTATCTATTATCCGGGGAAGACTTATGCGGGAAAGAAAACGATGCCGGATGGAAGCACACGCCTGCGCTCGTACGGATCCATGACGTACGCGGGGTTAAAAAGTTACATCTTTGCCCAGCTTGATCGAGAGGATCCCCGGGTACAGGCCGCGTATAAGTGGATACGTAACAATTATACGCTTGATAAAAACCCGGGCATGTCAAGGGCCGGGGATCCCGAGCGGGGCAAGCAGGCTCTGTTTTACTACTATCACACGCTCTCGAAAGCCCTGAGTGTCTGGGGGGATCCGTACATTGAAAAGAAAAATGATGATGGCTCGTCGGAAACGCATCACTGGTCACGCGAGCTGGTTCAGAAACTGCATGAACTACAGCGTGACGATGGCAGCTGGAAAAACGAAGTGGGTCGGTGGAGAGAGGACAACCCGTTGCTTGTGACGAACTTTGCACTGATGTCGTTAAACAACTGTCGGAACTGGATTGATAAAACCGAACAAACCAAATCTAAATAGACCTCGTCTGAATAACCGGTGCTGAATAGCAGGAAACGGTAATACATCACTCGTATCGATTCCCGTGTCCATAACAGTTGATAAGACGTTGCATTTGACCATAATATATTGACACATTTCTATACCTGATTACACAGATTTAACTCTCAGCTAGTACGAGCAGGGCGGGGCTGATCAGGCGTACCAACTCTGCATTTACTTCCTTTTGAGGGCAAGGTCATGGTTAATTCGAATCAGACGGGTGTATGGATTATCGGAGCGGGGGGAGCTGTTGCTACTACATCAATTGTGGGTTGTCTTTCGTATGCATCCACCGACGAAAATCCTCCCGGCATGATCACGGCGTCCGACATGGTTGGGGACATTCCATTCACCGGACTGGATCACCTGGTGTTCGGTGGCTGTGAACTCTTTGAGCTGGACCTGGTGAAGCGAGCACGTACGCTGGATGAATCCGCGGGACTTTTCGGAAACCTCATGATTGATCAGGTCTCAGAGGATCTCAGTGAGGTCTCCGAGCGTGTCGAACCGGGACTCCTGCCGGTCAATCACGATCATATTTCGACCATGGATGAGGACTGGGCACACAAGCCCGCGGGGACTGCGATGGATGCGGTCAACTATGTTCGTGATCAGTTACGATCGTTTCGACAATCGGAAGGGTTGGATAAGGTCATCGTGGTCAACCTCGCCTCCACGGAACCCGGGATGGACGTGGATTTACCCGAGGAACCGAATGAATTATTATCCATGCTGGAGGAAAAGGATCAGACGACATTGCCTGAAATACACCCGAGCGTACTATACGCAGTCGCGTCGTTCCTTGAGGACGCACCGTACATCAACTTTACCCCCTCAACCGGGAATACACCGACTGCACTCCGGAGCCTCGCTGTGGAACGGGACATTCCGCACATGGGAAAAGACGCCAAAACCGGTGAAACGTTGTTGAAAACCGTGCTCGCTCCAATGTTTATGGCTCGGAATCTCAAGGTACTGAGCTGGGAGGGTCATAACATACTGGGGAATGCGGACGGGAAAACGCTGGAGGATGAACATGCTCGCAAGACCAAAACCGAGGACAAACAAAAATCCCTCGTTCAAATGATGGACGATGAGGACCTGCATTCCCGTGTACGAATTGACTACGTACCATCGCTGGGAGACTGGAAAACGGCCTGGGATTTTATTCATTTCCAGGGTTTTCTGGACACGAAGATGTCGTTACAGTTCATCTGGCAGGGGTCCGACTCGGCTCTTGCTGCACCCCTTGTGCTGGATCTTGTGCGCTTTGCGGACCTGGCGCTTCAACGGGGCGAATCCGGTGAAATGACACATCTTGCCAGCTTTTTCAAAACACCGCTTGGTTGTGAGGAACATGACTTTCACAAACAGTTCCAGCGACTTGTGAAATACATCGATGAGCTCAACGGTGGCTCATGAATCATCCTGTTCTCGTGGTCATCCCAGTCGCATGTCGATATTTCATCCAGAAACGGTCCGAGTCTATGACTCTTTGATCGAAGTGAGAGCGGAAGCTTCAGACTGTAGAATTGGGAGGTTCTTGAGGTGAATCTGCAACCACTCCATCCGAATCTGTGCCTTCACATTTGCCGATTGTCAGGTCTTTCCATGATTGAGGCTCTCAACGATCCGGGAATGGGCTCTCTACCGGGTTGGTCAACGAACTACACCATGCCAAGAAGTCTTTTGGGTCCTGGATAAACGGTCTCCTCACCGATAACCGAGAACACATCAGAATCGTTATCAGGTCGTTTGCACACGAATAAGCCGATGCCGGACGAACTGAAAAACACGGATACAGTCGTTGTGGGAGGCGGTATCTCGGGTCTGTGTACGGCGTTTCGCCTGTACCAACAGGATCAAGACGTGGCTTTACTTGAGGCGTCCGACCGACCGGGGGGTGTGATACAGAGTAAGCGGATGGGCTCTTTCCTTTTCGAATACGGGCCGAACAGTCTTCTGAAAAAGTCAAACGACATCAAACGGCTGATTTCTGAACTTGATCTGGAGGAGGCGATGCAGGTAGCCGGGGATCAGGCGAGCCGTCGTTACATTGTCCGTGACGGTCAATTACAGCCCGTCCCCATGAGTGTGAAAGCGTTCCTGAACACCAATCTGTTAAGTCTGAGCGGGAAGTTGTCGCTCCTTCTGGAACCGCTCCGGAAACCAGGTGGGATGACGGATGACGAGACACTTGCTTCCTTCGTCCGGCGCAGATTAGGAGAAGAAACATTGAGGTACCTCGTCAATCCAATGATCGCTGGTGTGTATGCGGGGGCTCCGCGTGAAATGAGCGCTATATCCGGTGCGGAAAAATTCGCACGATGGGAACGGGAATACGGCAGTATCCTCGCCGGAGCCATGTCAACGAAACTGGAGCAACCGGATCGGTCAACTGAAGAGGAAGTAACCCGTGAACTCATTTCCTTCCGAGGAGGATTACAGACACTGACGGACCGTCTCTCCGATCGTCTATCGGAGGTGATCTATCACGAACGTGACGTTGTATCGATTGGCCGGTCCTCACCAACGGATCCGTTCCAAATTACCGTGGAGGAGGGGGGGGACACATCCAGAGAAACCGTTTCTGCGAGTCGGGTGGTCGTTTCCGTACCGGCATACGCCGCCGCAAATCTGTTAGAGCCCTTCGGACACGGGGCTTCAGAGGCACTGTCAGGGATCGATTACCCACCGGTTTCCGTTGTGCATTTCGGTTACGAGAACTATCAGGGAGATCATCCGCTGGACGGATTCGGATTTCTCGTTCCGGAAGTCGAACAACGCGACATATTGGGGTCCCTGTGGAATGCCAGTATCTTCCCGAATCGCGCGCCGGATGGGGGAGCCGTCTTCACCACGTTCGTCGGTGGGGCCCGACAGCCGGAGATGGCCGGGAAAACGGAGGATGAACTTGTTAAACGGGTTCGCGAGGAGCTTGAGGACCTGATCGGAGTTGACCAAAGGCCGGATGTTGTACACGTCAAACGCTGGGAGCGCGCCATCCCGCAGTACAACGTGGGCCATCAACACATCATGGAGAGGATCGACTCCTTTGAAGACGAACATCGAGGGATCCACATTCATTCCAATTTCAGAAATGGCGTATCCGTCCCGGCCTGTATTCAGAATGGCTTCTCCCTGGCCGAACGGATTTTACAGGAATCTGGGTAATTGAATCGGGGAGAAGTGGGTTCAAGGCTCAGCCGATGAATCCGTTCCAGTCCTTGTCTTCAATGGGAAGATCGTTTTTAATTGTGACTGACTTTATACGTTTATCTCTTCGCCATTAAACCGTTTCTCTATACGACGACATCATTGATTAATGGAAGTTCCAGAGTATGACCCGGAAAATATCGAGTTGAAGTGGCAGCGTTACTGGGAGGATCAAGGTCTTTTCGAGGTGGATACCTCTCAGGAGCTGAGTGCGGATGAGAAATTTTATTGCCTGGTCATGTTCCCGTATCCGTCGGGGGCTCTGCACGTCGGTCATGGAAGAAACTACATCATTTCGGACGCTCTGGTTCGATATAAGATGATGAACGGGAAAACGGTGCTGTCCCCAATGGGTTGGGACGCGTTTGGACTGCCGGCGGAGAATGCGGCGATACAGGAGGACATTCCCCCGGAGAAATGGACGAATCAAAACATTGATACCATCAAAGATCAGCTGAAACGGTGGGGGATCGGGTATGACTGGTCACGTGAAATCTCTTCCTGCCACCCGGGGTATTACCGCTGGACGCAATGGCTGTTTCTCCAGCTTTATGAAAACGATCTGGCATACCGCGAAACGGATTGGGTAAACTGGTGTGAAAACTGCCAGACGGTACTGGCCAACGAACAGGTCATTGATGATACCTGTGAGCGTTGTGGGACCCCGGTGGGTGAACGTCAGCTCAAACAGTGGTTCTTTCGGATTACAGAGTATGCTCAGGAACTGCTGGATGATCTGGATCAACTTGATGACTGGCCTGAACGGGTCAAGTCCATGCAGGAAAACTGGATTGGACGCAGTGACGGTGCTGAGATTCAGTTTGAAGTGGCGGAGACCGGACATGAACTGACCTGTTTTACCACCCGACCCGACACCATTCATGGGGTGACATTCATGGTACTGGCCCCCGAACATCCGCTGGTCGATACACTGGCGCAACGCTCCGACCGAACCGAAGAAATACTTGAGTTTGCGGAAGAAGCCCGCCGAACCAGCCTCGTTGAGCGGACGTCAGATGACATGGAGAAAAAGGGGATGCCCCTCGACGCTCATGTTGTGAACCCGGTCACAGGTGAGGAAGTACCCCTCTGGATATCCAATTACGCGATCATGGAATACGGTACCGGTGCAGTGATGGCGGTGCCCGCCCATGATCAACGAGATTTTGAGTTCGCGAAAAAATATGGGTTCGACATCGAGCCTGTTATTCATCCGGAGGATGAAAAGCTGTCGGGCGAGGACATGGTAGAAGCGTATGAGGAAGAGGGCATCATGCGGAACTCCGGTACGTTTGACGGGATGTCCAATCAGGATGGGATTCAGGCGGTAACCAATTATCTTGAGGAAAATCAGCTCGGAGAACAGGCTGTACAATATCGCCTCAGGGACTGGTTGATCTCCCGGCAGCGATACTGGGGCGCGCCGATCCCGATGGTTTTTTGTGATGATTGTGGAACGGTACCTGTACCGGAGGAGGAGTTGCCGGTTGAACTCCCGGAGGTCGACGACTTCAAACCGACCGGTGAATCCCCACTTGCCGAAGAGGAAGATTTTCGACGCACCACCTGTCCGGAATGCGGGGGACCCGCTGAGCGGGAGACGGACACCATGGATACGTTTGTCGATTCCACCTGGTATTTCCTCCGGTATATCTCGCCTCGTCTCGAACGCGCACCGTGGGACCGTGAGGAGGTCGATCGCTGGCTGCCGGTGGATCAGTACATTGGGGGCGTAGAACATGCCGTCCTTCATCTCCTGTATACCCGGTTCATGATGAAATTTCTCAATGACATCAACCAGGTCAGTTTCGAGGAGCCGTTCGAATCCCTCTTCACACAGGGCATGATTTACCGTCGAGCGTACCGGTGTCCCGATTGCCGAGAGTATGTGCGTGAGGATCAGGTGACGGAAGTTGATGATGAAACCTGGGAACACGATGCCTGCGGAAGCCCGGTCGAATCCGATATGACGAAGATGTCGAAATCCAAAGACAACTCCATTTCGCCCGACGAATTAATTGAGGAGTACGGAGCGGATATCGAACGGTTGTACACGTTGTTTCTGGGTCCTCCGGAAAAGGATGCCGAGTGGGACGATCAGGCCATTGTCGGCTGTGAACGGTTTCTATACCGGACCTGGACCCTCGTGCATGAATTGCGACCGAAGATCGACGAGGGAGGGATGGACACGTTGAAACCGGATGAGCTCGACGGGAACTTCAATGATCTTCATATCAAAACGCACCAGACAATCGAGCAGGTAACTTCGGATTTCGAAGATCGATTACATCCGAACACAGCGATATCAGCACTGATGGAACTGGTCAACTCCATCAACGATATCGACCTGGAACAATCCCTGGATATGAATCAGAAAAGTTGTCTGCGGTTTGCCGTGGAGCGCTTGATCAAACTCCTTTCTCCATTCGCGCCACACATTGCCGAGGAGATGTGGCAGGACATCGGTCGATCCCCATCCATCTTCGAGCGTGACTGGCCCCGTTACGAAGATCAATACACGGAAGCGGAGGAGGTTGAAATTGTGATTCAGGTGGATGGAACGGTTCGCGACCGGATGGATGTGCCAAGAGAGATCACGGACGAGGACCTGAAAGAACAGGTCAAGCAGAATGAAAGGGTACAGGATTTCCTGGAAGGCGAGGAGCCGGAGCGCATGATCGTTGTACCGGAGAAGCTGGTAAACGTCGTGACCTGACCGGCCGTCACGGATTGCATTCGGAGCACGTCCTGCTACTCTTCCGGGAAGGCCTCGGTCAACTTTCTCAGAAACACCGGATATCGTGCATTGGTTCCCCGGTGCCCGCCGTCAAACTCCTCGTATTCGTGGTCAATGTTCTGCTGATTCAACCGCTGGTGCAGAACTCGAGCGCCCACCTGCAAATGATGCTCATCATGTGAACCACAGTCGAAGAACAAGTATTCCAGTTCTCGAAGACGACCACCGAGTGTCTTCACCATTTCAACGGGATCCTCGTCGAGCCAGCGTTCCCAGACCCCTTCTCGTAATTTTCCGGTTTCGATATCCACGGGAAGATCATACGCACCCGGCTCTTTCGGATCGGGGGAGTAACAGGCGGACATTGCAATGATATTCCACGTCATGAAATCGCTACCGCGCTTGAAATCCGTGGACATGTATTCCTCGAGCCATTCCTCCTTAGACCCGGCCTGACGGATTGATTCGGCGGCGTCCGGCAGATCCGGAAGATAACAGTACGTGAAGTACATGTCCCCGCTGTGACAGCCGATCACACCGAATATCTCCGGATTCTTCATGGCCAGCCTCAGGGCTCCGTACCCGCCACTGGACTTGCCAAATACCCCGCGATGACGTGCATGGGCTCTGGTTCGGTACTTGTCATCCACTTTTCGAACAATCTCCTTCGTCAAGTAGTCTCGATACGCTCCAACGGCCGGTGAGTTCATGTACTGAGATCCGCCAAGAGACGTCTTACAGTCCGGAAACACCAGTAGGGCGGGTTGCCCTTGTTCCTTGCTCAGAACCTGCTCGTACTGGTGGTGAATAGCCGGAGCAAACGTGGAATGGGAAAGGTATTTCTTCGAACTGCTTGAGAACCCACTCAAGATGAACAGCACGGGATACGAGCGATCCGATTCTTCATAGCCCGGCGGGCGATATACGTGCAGATCCCGGATGGCAGGATCGTCCAGGGGATTGTCCTTGAGCACCTGACTTTCAACCTCAAGAACATCGACCGAGCCGTCAAGATTCGTTTCATTCCAGATCATGAAAATACCCTGTAAAAAATACGCAACGAGGAAATTGAAAAATGAACCAGTACAACCGGATGATTCCAAATCATATCTTTCACAAGCGAGATTTTTAAGTGAGAAAATGAAGCAGGATATGAATCACACATGAACTTGTGATTCGTGGTATACGAAGCGGTTCAGTTGACAATGAAGACCGATTTTGGTTACGTTGATTTGAAACAATCGGTACCCGATGTCAACGAAGACCATTTGGAGATCGCTAGCAATCATTCTGTAGAAGTCATCTTGACGACTAACATGAATACGGACACCGGCGGGAGGGATGGAGATGGATAACGGGACCGATCCGGAAGAGCAGAAATCGGAAGAGATGTCTTCGTCCGAATCCGTATGGAGCGTAAATCCGGAGGACTACCCGGACCAGGGCACGCTCCGGGAAAAAGGGCGTTTTCTTCTTCGATATGCTCACCTTGCACCATCGATCGAGAACGCACAACCATGGTCGTTTCAGCTTCAGGACGACCATATTCGCATGTCCGGGAGGCGACGAGGAACATCCGGCTCGTCACTTCGAGCTCGAGATATCTATTTCAGCCTTGGATGTGCGGTGGAGAATCTGAGTGTGGCGGCCGGTCATTTTGAGCACTCCCACCGAGTTTCATACGTCCCTGAGGGGCGCTCCGCGTCTCTCGACGTCGATCTTGATCCGGATTGGACGTTTGGGGAGTATAAAGTGACGGAGGTGTTCGAACAACTGACTGAGGATCATGTCTGTGCAACTGAATTGGAAGACCGTAAGCTTTCTTACGAACATAAGGAACTGATACGAGGTGTGACCTGCGAGGATGTGGTCCTCTTGAATTTGCTTGAAGGGGCAGGGGGAATGGGAAAAATCCTCAAGTTTCGTGCCAAAATACATGACACACTCAGCGAACATCAAAACCAAAACAATGAAGCTCCCTCCTCCGAAGGAAGGACCCAAGAGGAGACTCAGGACCAACAGGGCCTCCTGCATCGAATCCTTGAATATGTTCGTTCCTGGTTCCCGTCCAACACGAATCAGGAACAATCAGAGGAGCCCCGTGAGCGCGATTCGTCGTCGACGTCCGACACGTATGAACCACCGAACCCGCTTCCTCCCGCCGTCGTGTTATCCGGATGGGTGGACGGGCCCATCAGCTGGATCAAGTGCGGACGCGTGTTTCAGCGCGTCTCACTCCTCCTTGGTCGGGAAAATGTACAGGTTCAGCCATTCCATGACGTTATGGCGCATTCCACTGCTCGGGAAGAGGTTTCTCGCATGATCGATAGTCCTCAAGAAACAATACCGCTTTTTTTATTTCGGGTCGGCTATGTTTCGGATGAAGAGGAACAGTCGTCTCGAGTACCGCTTGAGGACGTTCTCATCGAATCTTGAATTCATCCGGGCTGTGAATCGATGCTTTCCTCTTCATCGTCTATCGACGCTCTGAATGGCCTCTCAATCAGACAAGGAAAACAGTTTGCTACGGATTGGCGAGGATGAACTGATCAACCAATTTTGACCGGTGTTTCTTACATCATCGATATGGGTTACGTTGAGCCGTCGGTTGATCCTTTGTGAGCAGGGGGGATGACGTCTGTCTCTTCATGAATCTCCAGTACATCGAGCTTCTCACAGGTTGCTTCCGTCCCGAGCAATGCGGACAGATTCGGTGACGTGCGATCCTGATCGCCGGAAATGAGTTCTTTAATATACGTTCCCGCTTCCGCCTTTACCTCCAGTTCCAGCTGGTGATCAGCGGATGTTCTGGCCGTAACTGAATGTACGGTCCGCGTTCGCGTGCGATCGGACCGTCGATGTGTGACTCGGGAGGGCGTGTCCTGTTCGATTTCTCCCTCCAATTGCGTCACCTGATTTAGTGATTCCTCACCTACCTCATCCGAAAGCGAAACAACCGCCCGGTACGTTTTGTTCGCTCGAAGCTGCTTGATCCGAGCTACGGTACGAGATCGGGTGATCTGAGCGTCGAACATCTCGACCTTTTCGTTCCCCTGATTCACCTGTTCCACGAGATTATTCAGATCCAGATGGCGGATTCGGGGCTTTTTCAGCTCAAGTACGAACGGCCGTTTGCCCAGGCATCGGGCGTCGATGTCTTCCCTGCCTGCTCCATGAAACACCCCCTCTTCCGCTTTCGATGCTTCAAGGAATGGGGCCTGAATCAGTTCCTGGACGGAGGTCTCGTACATCTTTCCGGTTCCGTCACAATAGTCACAGCCAGAACCCCTGCATTTACGACAATGCCATTCAGTCTGGGGCACATCCCGAGCGTATTTGTTGTACCGACCGAAGATATACAGGGAGGATACCTGAAGTTCGATACAATCCTGACGGGTGTCCATAATCATCATTAGATCCGGTTCCTCCTGGTGAACCGCAATATCTCCGTCGTAACTCCGTTCCAGTTCCTTCCCAATTAACCGGTTGAGTTCGCGGTTTATGGGCTCCGCTTCCTGTATGCCAAACTCGTTCTGCAGTTGTTCTTCTTCGTTGATCATCGATTGACGGATTCGGGAACCAACCAGATACGTGTCGAACTGGTAAGGTTTGACACATTCGATGATCCGATCAGTAAATTCCTGGATTCGATTGAATAACCCGTCACAGAGCGGACAGCTTCCACCACGCGTGGCATCAGCCGGCACCTGGTCCGGAGTGAAATTTGATTCTTTTGGGGATTCCAGCCGGCGTAATATGGCCCCTCGTTCATAGTTTTCCAGTCCATGTCCCAAAAGAGCAAATTGTCGCCCGAGACAATGATCACAGAGGTTTCGAGTGAGCAGTTCATCCCGAATGGTTTTCAGGCTCATGTCGACTGTTTACATTTGATCTAATGAATCGTGTTCACCAGGCGTGAGGAGCATACATAACATATCAAACCACTTAGACCATCTCGCTGAAACGATCTTCCGGTAGCTCATGATATCAGGGATTCTCATTCGGATGTACAGGACGACGAGGTCCTGGCCGCCACTTCCGTGGAATAGGAACGTCGTATACCGAGGACTCCTTCGTAACGCACGAAGGATCATACGGAATGTGGTTCCCTGTAGAGCTCTGCCAGAACTGAATCCCGTGATCTACTTACACTACAGAAGGCCGAAACAGTTGATTGAGGGGGGATCCCGTTGGGGGCTGGAGAATTACCGGATTTAGCGCTGATCCGGCTCAAGTCGTTCCTTGCCGTTCATGTATGGGACCAGCGGATCCGGAATCGAGACCGATCCGTCCTTGTTTTGATGTTGTTCAAGCAATCCGATGACGGTACGGGCCAGTGCAACACCTGACCCGTTGAGGGTATGAGGATACTGCAGATCACCGTCTTCGTCTCGGTACCTCATGTTACAGCGGCGAGCCTGGAAATCGGAACAGGTACTCAATGAAGAGACTTCAAGCCAGCGGTCCTGTCCCGGTGCATATACTTCCAGATCGAAGGTGCGCCGGGAAGCGAAGGAAAGATCCCCTGTGCACAATTCGAGCAAACGGTATTGCAGGTTCAGGCGGTCAAGTATTTTTTCAGCACTCGCTATCATCGATTCCAGTTCACTTTCAGCCGTCCCGGGTTTACAAACTTTGACCATTTCGACTTTCTGGAACTGGTGAACGCGATTCATTCCCCGGGTATCGGTTCCAGCCGCTCCCGCTTCCCGACGGAAGCATGCGGTACCTCCCGTGTAGTACATGGGCAGATCGTCCTCACTCAAGATTTCCTCCCGATGAAGGTTCAGAAGCGGAACTTCACTGGTGGGGATCAGGTAAAGACCATCTTTATCCGTGCGGTACATGTCCCGCCGGAGTTTCGGGAGCTGGCCCGTGCCCTCGAGCACTTCCGGTTTGTTCAGGAGCGGCACCTGGATTTCACGGTACCCGTGTTCACTCGTGTGCACGTCGAGCATCCAGTTCATGAGTGCCCGTTCCAGCCGTGCACCCTGTCCTTTGAGCACATAAAAACCACTTCCAGCCAGTTTCGCGGAGCGGTCAATATCCAGGAGGTCCAGCTGTTCACCGAGATCCCAGTGCGTTTTCGGTTCCATCTCAAACGAAGGACGTTGCCCGCGGCGATGGACTTCAACGTTGGCCGATTCATCCGACCCCTCCGGAACGTCATTCGCCGGAAGATTAGGGATCCACTTGATACGCTCTTCCAGTTTCTCTTCCAGATCCGAGAGCTGATCCTCTCCTTCACTAATTTCGTCGGAAAGGTCAGAAAGCTCCTCGATCAGGTCAGAAGCATCTTCCCCTTTCTGTTTCAGTTCCCCGACCCTCTCGGACCCTTCATTGCGCTTCTGGCGCTTGTTGTCGAGCTCATGCTGAAGGGCACGGCGTTCCTCGTCAATCTCGAGGATTTCATCGATATCGATTTCCTCTCCCTTGGCGTGGGCGCCTTGCTCCACCCGCTCCGGTTGTTCACGAATCAGGTCAAGCTGAAGCATCAGTATACCTCGACCAGTAGTCGGTCCTTGTTCGGTTTGGCTTTTTTCAACCGATCGTCCCGGTCCGACAACTCTGAGAAATTGACACCGGAAAGCTCGTCTGGAAGTTCCTCGAAATAGTCCAAGCATTCCTGCTCGAGCAGAACGCGGTATAATCCCGTTTCCATTCCTTTCAGGCCACAGATGTAAAACAGGGTGTTGTCGTCGTTCAGCATCGATTCAAATTGATCCCAGTCTTCCTTCAGACGCCGCTGCACATACATTTTGTCGCCGTTTTCCGTGGTTTGTTCACGACTCACCGCCAGGTGGAAGTGAAAATTATCGACGTTCTCATCGTACTCCCGGAACAGGTCTTCATACAGAATGTCCGTGGAGTAGGGCGTGCCGAAGATGAGGTGAATATCATTTTGAATACCGGCTTCCAGCAGCTCCATGACCATGCCTCGAAAGGGGGCAATCCCGGTACCGGTAGCAACAAAGACAAACTGATAATCATTCAGCTTATCGTCGTCGGGAAGAACAAAATGTTTACCGGTCGGACCGGTCATTTTGACTTTATCCCCCACCTGGGTGTCGCAGAGGTAGTTGGAAGCAACACCGAGAAAAAGCTGATTCGTGTCCCAGTGTTCGTCAACAACACGTTTGACCGTGGTGGAAATGGTTTTTCCTTTACCGTCGTCTCCCCAGAACGGAGCAGCAATTGAGTACAGCCGGAGTTTTTGATCCTCGGACGATATATTCAATTTATTGTATTCCTGGTAGTTCTCCCAATCCGGAATCACACCAAACGCCTGACCGGCGTCAAAATTACCTTCGAGTTTCGTGCCGGCGACGTTGATGGTCACGTGCCGACAGAAATGAGGGCTTGACGAATCTACGATGGAACGGTTTTCGATCACCTCCCCGATGACCGGTTCGTTCGGCCGGGCGAGATTCGCATTTAGCTCCCGTTTGATTTCCATTTTAAGCTCCGTTAAACCGTGCATAATCATTCTGATAAGCGGGGAGAAAAGTATACGCCAACCATGATGTTTTTTCAAAAATCCAATGGATTTCTGGTTTCTGTTTTCCATCGCCTGTGCGATCTTCTACGGCGGTCACTCGGCCCTTGTCAAGCATGTGATGACCCGCGTGCATTTCTTTCTGATCACGTGGGCCTGCGCGTGTTTCAGCTTGCCCCTTTTCTCCGTGGTTCTGTATTCACAGGGGCTTCCGGAGATCCAGTCCGGTTTCATATCGTATTTTCTTATCAGTTTGGCGATTAACTTTGTTACCTGGCCGCTGTTTGTTTTGGCCATTCGTGAGGCTGATATTTCATTGGTGATGCCTCTTCTGGCATTTACCCCGGTCTTCATTCTTGGAGTGGAATGGATACTGCGCAGCCGTTTTCCCGAAATCAACGGCCTGTCGGGGATCGTCCTGATTGTTTCGGGGGCTTACGTACTCAACCTCAGCTCGATCCGGCAGGGGATTTTTACCCCGATCCGTGCGCTCTTGAAGAACCGCGGAGCGGTGTACATGCTCGGTGTATCGGCTCTGTGGAGTGTATCCGCCACCATTGAGTATTTTACGGTCACGCATTCCAGCCCGTACTTTTATCCGACGCTTCTCAATGGGGCGCTGGCGATTTTATTTACTCCCTTCCTGTATGTGTTCATGAAGGAACCGATGAAAGTGGTTTCCCAACGGGGTAACTGGATCTGGCTTCTGGGGATTGGGACGTTCTGGGCCCTGATGATTATTTTTCAGATGATGGCACTTGAGGTTACGGACCTCGTGAATTACGTCATTTCAATCAAACGAGCCGGAATGATCGTCAGCGTATTGATCGGCTGGTTATGTTTTTCCGAGAAACAGATTCTCTTTCGAATGATCGGGGCCGTACTCATGCTGATTGGTGTGTTCTTCATCCGTCTTGGTTAAGCCTGTATACATTTGTCTTGAATCCCGAATTTTCTTGTAAACAACAGTACTTGCCGTTATATTTACCTATTACTGTATTTCGTTCATTCGTCGAACTCTTTCGAATATCACAGAGAACGTCATGAACATTGGGTGGATCGGAACCGGTGTGATGGGAGCCCCTATGGCCGGACACTTGCAGGAGGACGGTCATCAGCTTTTTGTCCATAATCGAACACGTAGCAAGGCCGAAAACCTGCTTGAGAACGGTGCGATATGGTGTGATTCACCAGCTGCGGTTGCGGAACAGTCCAAGGTGCTTTTTACCATCGTCGGCATGCCCGATGATGTGGAACAGGTGTACCTTGGTGAGGACGGAGTGCTCTCAAATCAACCGGAGTGCCAAATCGTGGTCGATATGACGACGAGCCAACCTCAGCTGGCGGAACGCATTTCTGATCGAGCTCGGGAGCTCGGTGTTCAGTCGATTGATGCACCGGTATCCGGTGGAGATGTCGGAGCACGGGAAGGAACACTTGCGATTATGTGTGGTGGTCCGAAAGATGCATTCGATGAGGTTTATCCCTTGCTTGAAC
The DNA here is from genome assembly GCA_964594615.1 of uncultured Planctomycetia bacterium. Taxonomy (GTDB): domain Bacteria; phylum Planctomycetota; class MHYJ01; order CAYXQY01; family CAYXQY01; genus CAYXQY01. Next base: position 11,843 of record CAZQNZ010000016.1, on the reverse strand, counting down.
GGATGGGAGACACGGTGGAGTACATGGGGGGTCCGGGATCCGGTCAGCATACAAAGATGAGCAATCAAATCCTGGTGGCCGGAAACATGATCGGTGTGTGCGAATCTCTGCTATACGCGGAGAAACAGGGCCTCGACGAGGAAGATGTCATTGATATCATTGGCAGTGGTGCGGCTCGTTCCTTTCTGATCAATGACTTAGGGCCACGCATCGTGGAGGGAGATTACGACCCCGGTTTCTACATCGAGCACTTTGTTAAGGACATGGGGATTGCACTTCGAGAGTGTGAGGCATGCGGTTTATCACTCCCCGGTTTATCTCTGGTGAAACAGCTCTACACCGCATGCGTTGCGCAGGACCGGGAACGTCTCGGCACACAGGGATTAATACTTGCCCTTCGTCGGTTGAATAACATGAAAGAAGACGATTGATGTCTTTTGCGATCGAAACACGTTAGGGGAAAGCGATGATGGCGACATGTTGGAACCCTCGGCTGTGTGAATGAAATGAGTGTTTTTGATCGCACGTCCACTGTACACGAAAATTTCCTCACGTTTCTGGATTCTTTTTCCCGGTCGGATCAAGAGCCGGATGAACCGTGTGTAAATATACGGGATACGGACCTCAGTTCGGATGAACTGATGGAGTTGATGAAGAGTCAGCTGGCCAGCCGGCAGATGGATCTCGTGGCCCGGGAAATGAGATCGGACGGCTCCGGTTATTACACCATTCCATCCGCCGGGCACGAGGCGAATGCCGGTCTCGCGGAAGCGCTGCGTACGTCGGATCCGTGCATGGTCCACTACCGATCGGCTGCGTTTATGCTTCACCGCGTGTTTCGGTCAACCGGTTCACGACCGCTGCTCGATCTCATGCGCTCGTTTGCAGCCTCATTCAGTGATCCGGTTGCGGCCGGCCGGCATAAGGTGTTCGGTGATGCCGACACCATGGTTCCTCCACAGACCTCTACCATTGCTTCTCATCTCCCTCGTGCTGCCGGATTGGCCTTCGGGATCGACCATGCCGATCAAATAGATCATGACCCCCCTGTTCCAGCTGATGCGATCATGTGCTGTTCGTTTGGAGACGCATCCGTCAATCATTCCGTTTTCCAGGGCACATTGAATGCGATGCTCTGGGCAACTCATCAGGATTTGCCGATGCCGCTGTTGCTGGTTTGTGAGGATAACGGACTGGGGATATCGGTGCCCACCCCTGAGGGTTGGATCGAAGAGTCGATGAACGGACGTTCGGATCTCAAATACATGTCCTGTGACGGTTGTGATGTAATTGAAACGTACCGGACGGGCTGCTCGGCCATCGAGTGGGTGCGAAGTGAGCGAGAACCGGTCTTTCTCCATCTGGACACCGTTCGTTTGCTCGGACATTCCGGGGCGGACATTGAGCAGGAATACCGCAGCAAGGACGACATCGAAGCGGATGAGAAACGGGATCCACTCCTGAAAACAGCAGAATTCCTGATGATGAACGGTGTCTTATCAGCGGATGCCATCAAAGAACTGTACGAGGACGTCGGTCGTCGGATCAGATCTCACGGAAAACAAGCAGCCTCAGAGCCCAAGCTTTCCAGTGCGGACGAGGTCATGCGACCTCTGACCATCTCTTCCACCCCCGAGGTCCGGCAGGAAGCCAGGCGAATGCCCGATCAGGATCGGGATAACGGAGGAGGAGAATCTAGATACGAACACCCTGATCATTCGGACAACATGTACACATTTGCACGGCTGCTCAACAGAGGCCTCGCTGAAATGATGGTCAAGTATGATGAAATGTTGCTGTTTGGTGAGGACGTGGGACGCAAAGGAGGCGTTTACAATATCACCGGGAAGTTACAGAAGAAATTTGGGTCAGAGCGTGTATTCGACACACTGCTGGATGAAACGTCGATTCTTGGTCTTGCGCTTGGACTGGGGACGCTGGATTATTTGCCGGTTCCGGAAATCCAGTACCTCGCTTATGTGTATAACGCATATGATCAGCTGCGAGGTGAGTCCACGTCCCTGTCCTTTTTCTCGGACGGCCAGTTCACCAATGGCATGGTTGTACGAATACCATCCTTCGCATATCAGGAGGGAATCGGTGGTCATTTTCACAACGACAACGGTCTCGCCGCTCTTCGCGAAATACCGGGCGTGATGATGATCGTGCCTTCCAGGGGAGATGATGCAGTCACCTTACTTCGCACGGCTATGGCTCACGCATATCGACAGGGTAGGGTGGTTCTTTTTCTCGAACCCATCGCTCTGTATCACAAGAAACACCTTCATCAGAAGGGAGATGAAAAATTGATGCATCCTTATCCTGAATCCGGTTCGGCTTCGTCAATTGGTGAGCCCCGTGTTTACAATGACGACGCCGGGAGCAATGTGACGATTATCACGTACGGAAATGGTGTGGGACTGTCGCTGAAGGCAGCCGAAACGCTGGAGCAGGAGGCCGGGAAACGTCTTCGAATTATCGATCTCCGGTGGCTTAAACCGATCAATCGTTCTCTGCTGTGTTCGGAGGCGGAACGGAATTCTCACATCCTGGTCGTAGATGAATGTCGTCGGCATGGTGGGGTCGGTAGTGACATCGCAAATCTGCTTCATAACGCTGAAGCAAAGGTGGATGTCAAACTGCTATCAGCAGAGGACAGTTTTGTCCCACTCGGTCCCGCGGCCGACGAGGTACTCGTCACGGAAAATGATATTACGTCGGCACTTCGAGATCTCCTGGATGCATGAGTTCGACTTCGTAATACGAGCGAGAATAGGCGCAGACGGAATGTTCAGGCTGATATGATGTCGCCGGCCCGTTTCCCGATCCACATGGATGCCGTGATGCCATGTCCTTCCAACCCGGCCACCCAGAAGAAGTTGGGCTGCTGATCATCTGCGGTGATATAGGGAACGCCCTTCGGACCCCGGGTTCGATGACAGGACCAGTACTCTTTGATTGACACGTCGTGAAATTGAGGATAATAGGTCGATAGCGATTCACGAAGCAGGGAAGGGGGATGATGGATATCCGGTGTCTGACCGGGTGGGACATCATGATTATCGCAGTGGCTGATGAGCGTTCCCCCTTCGTAATGACGAAAGTAAATGTCGTTGACCGTATCCCAGTAGAAACCAATTTCATCGGGCAGGAGGCGCTCTTCAGCAACAAAAAGGTGTCGACGGTAGGCGTTCAGCCCTTTTTCAGATGTGCCGAATGTTTGTCCGAGTTGTTCTGCCCAGGCACCGGCGGCGTTTACTAAAAACGTGGTTTCGTACGTGCCTGACTCGGTCTCAATGATCCAGTGGTCTTCCTGACGATGGCCGTTCAGAACCGATTCGTTCAGATGCAGATCAATCTGTCTTCGGGTCAGATCCTCCCGCAGTGAGAGCAAGTATTGTTCCGGCTGGATCAAACCATCGTTTTCAAAATACATCCATCCAGCATCGCTTGGAAGGTGGGTCGGTTTAAGAGAAGCGGGAATATGCGTTCCTGGTACCGCCTGACGTCCTCCCCATGGTTGTGGATCTTCTTCAAGTTCCTTCAACCGTTCTCCGGGAAACAGGAAGTACGAGGGGGCGGAGGTAAAAAAATCGGCATTGGCCTCCTGCTCGTACGTACGCAATCTGGATACGCCTGAATCGATCTTTTCTCGCATCGTTCGATCCGGGTGGAAATGATGTATCATACCGGAATTCTTTGTGGAGGCGTGAGCTCCGACGTCGTTCTCCTTTTCAACGACACCGATGCGGGAAGTGGTGGATGCACCGAGGTGGTAAGCTGTAGATAGACCGGCAATACCGGCACCGATAATGAGGTAGCGTGTCGATTTCATCGTTGCGCGGACACCGAAAATGGATGGCAATGAAAATCCTTCGCAGGGTGATCTGAAACGTTTACAATCAACACCCGGTACAGCGCCCCAGAAAAGAGTGTCCGAGAACTACAAGTGGAACGTTGTTTGGTATCGCACAACCGATCGCAGTTACAGAATTAGAGGCGCTACTGTCGATACGGTTTCGCCACTTCACCGTCCTTTACTACTTCTCGCCCGTCCACGAACACCTGCTCTGGACGCCCGCGAACGTCCCAGCCGTCAAACGGACAATTTTCACTCAGGGATTCAAATTCAGTCGAATCGATCGTCCATTCATGCTCGGGATCGATGACGACCACATCCGCGGGAGAGCCCGGTTTCAGCGAACCGGCGTCGAGATGAAGAAGGTCGGCCGGTTTGGTGGACAGAACGTTGATCAGTTCCGGCCAGTCCAGGATACCAGGATCTAATAGCTCCTTAATCGCAATCGGAAGAGCGGATTCGAGGCCGATGACACCGAATGGGGCCGTCGTAATGTCCCCCTCCTTTTCCTCATTGGTATGCGGGGCGTGATCCGTGGCGATGGCGTCAATGGTACCGTCTTTCAATCCCGCCTTGAGTGCTTTCACATCCTCTTGCGTTCGCAGAGGAGGTTTCATTTTGTACACGGGGTCGAACGACTCCAGACATTTGTCCGTCAGGGAAATATGGTGGGGCGTAACCTCTCCCGTCACATGAATACCTTTTTCCCGTGCGTTTCGAATGAGTTCTACGGAGCCGGCGGTGCTCACATGAGCGATATGAATGTGGGCGCCCGTCAGCTCAGCTAACATGATGTCCCGATGTACCATCACCTCTTCGGAAACCGCCGGAATCCCTGAAAGTCCAAGCCGTACGGAGGTGGTACTCTCATTCATGACACCGTCCGCAGACAGGGAGAGGTTTTCGGCGTGATTGATGATCGGCGTGTCGAACATGCGTGTATATTCCAGGGCCTGACGCATGATATTGGCATTTTCAACCGGACGTCCGTCATCGGAGAAGGCGACCGCTCCGCCTCGGACCATCTGTGCGAGTTCGGCGAGTTGTTCGCCGTCGCGATCCACGGTCACTGCGCCGATGGGATATACTTTCGCGAGATTACGGCGTTTCGCCTGCAGTATAACGAACTCCGTGCTCGCCTCGTTGTCCACAGCAGGCTGAGTATTCGGCATGGCCGCAATGGATGTGAATCCCCCCGCGACAGCGGAGGCAGCTCCACTGGCAATCGTTTCCTCTTCTTCTTTGCCCGGTTCTCGTAAATGGGTATGGATATCCACAAGACCGGGAGCCACAATTCGCCCCCCAGCGTCAATCCGGTAATCGGCATCAATATTGGATGGGTTGCCGGTCCCGGAGGACTCGATGTGCTCTCCCTCGATATAAACGAATCCCTTCGCGTCGATGTCGCGTCCGGGATCGATAAGACGTGCATTTTCAATGAGTGTGGTTTTCATAACGCTTTACGTTCTTTCATAGATGGAGCTGGTTTTCAAGTGTACTTTTATGGTGTATTTCGGATGTAAATAACATCTCCGAACAGTTAAGATAACTCCCTTAACACTTCAGTACATACCCACTTAGATTTCTGCGTTTGATCATCATGAATAAGGATGACGTTGCCGAGATTCTGGAAGACATTGGACGTATTCTTTCGCTGAAGGACGCCAATCCATTTAAAGTTCGGGCTTATGAAGACGCATCGCGAACAATCGGCTCCCTATCTGAGGATCTTGACGAGCTGGTGGAAAAGGATGAATTGAGTGACCTTGAAGGCATCGGCGATGCGCTGGCGGAAAAGATTACGGAGCTGGTACGGACCGGTTCACTGGAATATTATGAGGACCTGAAGCAGGATGTGCCCGACGGGGTCCTGTCCATGATGGAGATCCCGGGGCTGGGACCAAGAAAAGTCGAAACCCTCTGGCAGGAACTGGACGTGACAACCCTCGAGGAGCTGGAAACGGCTGCTGAACAGGAACAGGTCCAGCAACTGGATGGGTTCGGGGCCAAAACGGAGTCCAACATTCTCGATGGCATCGAACATCTGAAAACGTATCGACAGCGCCATCGAATTCATCAAGCCCGGCGGACCGCTCATCCGTTTCTGGACCTTCTGTCGGATCTGGATGAGGTAGAACGGGTGAAACCATGTGGTAGCTTGCGCAGGCACTGTGAGACCATTGGTGACGTGGATATCCTTGCCAGTGTGGAGGAGCCCCATCGAGAACAGGTCATGAACGAGTACGTGAACCATCCGGATGTGAACGACGTCATTAGCAAGGGCGACACGAAAAGCAGTATTCGAACCCGAGATGGTATTCAGGTGGATCTCCGGCTGGTCACGGATGACCAGTTTCCATTTGCACTTCACTACTTTACCGGCAGCAAAGAACATAACGTCGCCATGCGCTCCCTGGCGATTGATCAGGGGCTTAAACTGAATGAATACGGTCTTTTCCGGACAGAAGAATCGGAAGAAGAGGAGGTGGAAGAAGATCGGATACCATGTGACACAGAGGAGGAGTTGTTTGAGACGCTTGGACTGGAATACATTCCCCCTGAACTCCGTGAAGACATGGGGGAACTTGAACACGCGGCTGAGGACCCGATTCCGGATCTGGTGACAACGGAAGATATCGAAGGAACGTTTCACGTCCATACCACTCGCAGTGATGGAAAACATGACCTCAGGCAAATGGTGGAGGCCTGCCGGGAACGAGGATTGTCGTACATCGGTATCAGCGATCACAGTCAGTCGGCACAATACGCCGGTGGTCTGTCCCCGGATGAGATCAGGAAGCAGTGGGATGAGATCGATCAGTTGCAGGATGAAGTCCCTGAGGTACGTCTCTTTAAAGGGATCGAAAGTGACATTCGGTCGGATGGATCCCTGGACTACAGCGACGAGATCCTGGCTGGATTTGATTTTGTCATCGCCTCCGTTCACCAGCAATTTCAGCTTTCCAGGGAAAAACAGACGGAACGACTCGTTCGAGCGGTGTCAGATGAACACACCACGATGCTCGGACATCCGACGGGGCGGTTGCTTCTGGAACGGGAAGGCTTCGACGTTGATATGGAACGCGTCATAGAGGCCGCTGCCGAGCATGATACCGTCATCGAAATCAATGCAAACCCTCGGCGTCTGGACCTGGACTGGCGTCAGGCCCCAAAGGCTCGGGAACACGGTGTGCTTACCAGCATCAATCCGGATGCTCATAGCACCTCGGGACTGGATCACATGCGCTGGGGCGCCGGGATCGCTCGCAAAGGCTGGTGGACTTCCGACGAGGTCATCAATACCTGGCCCGTTACCAGAGTTGAAGAATTCCTTTCTGACTAGCCCTCATCACAAACGGAGAGCACTTACAGTGAGTTGTTAGCAAGTGGTCAACAACAGGAGGAACTGGGAGTACTCACGATTTGAGGGCTTACGAGTGTAGAGGCGCGGAGCTGAGTCCTCACAAAGACTCATTCACGTCAAACATCCTCCGTTCGAAGGAAGATATTGACATGCTTGTGTCCCTCGAAGTCCTTGTACTTTGAGTGAGACATTCAACATTCATGTTCAGTTCAGTAACTCATACACCCTCCCCACCTCTGAGGACATTTGCCCCAGAACTGGAGGAATCGGACAGAGTTCGATCGAAAGATCTCTACTGAGTTTCCTTTTCCTGAAACTTATCGGATGTCCAGCCCCCGAGCTCAAGCCGGTGCTCAAAGTCCTGGCGTGAAGGACGAATCACAATCATAAGGAACAAAGAAATTAGAGCGAACGGCACGAAATACATCGGACTGGAGGAAAGCATGCTCAGTAACAAACCGTAAATGGCCACCGACTCGAGGAGGGCCCCCTGAATGATGACCCCGGTCGCGTACTGTGCTTCTGATTCCTGGTGGGCTTCGCACTGTGTAAGTGATTCTGGAGAAAGCAGGGTAGACCGAAAGAGATACACGGAGCAGAGCACAAGCAGAGATACAAGACCGATGACTGCCGCTATGAGCCGAAATGTAGAAGGATCAGTTATCGGTTTGTCAATCAAGGGTGAGACGCCAAATGCCAAACCTCCGTACACGAAGATCATTGCAAACAATGCCCAGTGGATCAGAAGGGACGTTGTGAGATCAACGTCCAGGGAAACATCGGATACGTTCATGACAGCTCCAGTTTACTGATAAAATTCAACGAGGGGTTCAAGACGATTGATCATGCGTTAGTGAATAAACACCGGTGACACGGCAGTTTTCCTTGAGGTTGCATCCACCGCTGCCAATGTCCAGGAGCATTCGTAAGGGGGTTGAATCAGTTGTAACGATTTGTGGGGGATGGGTAGCGCCTGCCCGCAGGAGTCGCTGGAGAGGAACCAGAAGGAGCGGGTCCTGATCCGGCTCAATCGTCTCGTTATAATCGATCCGGTACGTGCCCGATGTCAGGTTCCACCACCCGTAATCATCGTTCGGATCCCGTTTCTCCGGTGTGACGGGTTCGGTCTCCGCAGGCTCAAATTCACTGCCCCCAAAGTCCAGGGATCCCGGTGATACCAGTCGTGAGACCCTGCTCACCGTTAAATCGAACCGGTGGTCCTGCTCCTGCGTTTCACGATGGAGAATGTTGTCTATAGCTTTTGAAACGGAACGACCTGGTTGGAATGACATGGGTACAGTAGGTTTTAATGAAATTCGATATTCAGTCGGAATCTGCGTTGTCGGGATGGACGAGCTCATGCGGATGCTTTTCTCCGTCTTTCATGGAGACAAAGACAAAGTCCGCCTCACAGATCGACGCACAATCCCCGGTGTCGATTTTTTCCCGGGTGGCCGTCACGTGGATGTGAATTGACGTGTTTCCAAAGCCCGTAATCTCCCCCGTTAAAATCACAAGATCTCCAATATAACCGGGAATTGTAAAGTCCAAACTGTCCACGTGTACGGTGACTGCTTCTTCACAGATCGAGTCGTAGAGGGCCCGTCGAGCGGTCATGCCGGCACAGGAATCCATCTCCTGCATCAACTTACCACCAAACAGTGTACTCAGGTAATTCGTGTCCTGAGGCTGAACCGTCATGGCGGTTTGAAACTCCAAATTTTCAGCGACTCGTTTTTCCATATTGATGAACCTGAAAATATTTATGGATGACGATCGAAAAATGTTTTTCAACCAAACCATACTCGTAATCAGCCTAATTTTCTACAGGCTCGATGCATGAGCGATCGTCGTTTTCCGGATTGTTAACGTCCGAGCTGACCGGGTATGCCTCCAGTCGGTCCGATTGGCAGGGAGTCATGAATGAAGATAGGGAATCCGGATCCTCGTCCGGATCAAGCCATGGATCGTATCGTGTCGGAGGAAGAATGACCGGCATTCGGTTGTGAATGGACTTCATGAGCCGGTTTGGCGTCGTCGTGATGATTGCACAGGAGTGAATGGAACGGTCCTTTTCCTCATCTTCCCAGGACTCCCAGAGCCCGGCGAATCCAAATAGTGTATCATTCTCCGGCTTGATATAATACGGTTGCTTTGCACCATTTTCCGATTTCCATTCGTAAAATCCGGATGCGGGAATAATACATCGCCGTTTTTGATAAGCGTCACGAAACGAAGGCTTCTCATGAACGGTCTCCGCTCGTGCGTTGATCAGATTGGACCCAATATCCGGGTCATCGGCCCAGAAGGGCACCAGTCCCCACTGAAGTGAAACGACTTCTCGGGTGGATGGGTCCTCTTGCCGGGAACGCACGGCTGGAATGTCCTGACCGGGCGGAATGTTGTAGCTCGTCGGAAGCTCCATATTTCCGGAGACCCGAAAGGCCTGTATGAGTTCTTCGTCCGATACATCCAGAGTGAATCTTCCACACATATCACACTTTTGTAACAATGCGCGCATGATCATACAATTCAGCTCAAGTGCGGATGAAGGATTCGTATGATAACTCGTGAACGCTCAGTTATTAAGCTCATATAAAGCTTGGAAAGGGGTCCACACAACATGTCTGAAGGCAATTCCGTTGGTGAAGAGGTTCGCGGACCGGCCGATGAGGAAAAAATCCGGTTTGGTCAGGTGGCTATCCATCTTGGTTATATCAACAGGAAACAGTTAAAAATCGCCCTGGGATTGCAAAAAAAGATTCGGGACGAGAATGGTGAGGCCCCTGCTCTTGGTGATCTTCTTGTTCGAAAAGGATACCTTTCGGAGAAACAACGACAGCATGTGTACGAGAAGCAGGGCAAGCTAGGCGGACATACTCACATTCCGGGGTATGAGCTGAAGAAAAAAATTGGATCCGGATCCATGGGAACCGTCTACAAGGCCATTCAGGTCAAAATGAAAAGGACCGTTGCGATCAAGGTCCTTGCCCCTCGTCTTGCGTTGAAAGATGAGTACATCGAACGGTTTATGAACGAAGGCAAATCCGTTGCTCGTTTGAATCATCCGAATATTATTCAGGGAATTGATGCAGGGGCCAGTAACGGCGTTCATTACTTTGTCATGGAATTTATTGATGGCCCAACGGTGCAGGAACTCATCGATGCGCAGGGACAGTTGACGTGTTCAGAGACACTGAAGATTCTCAAGCAGATTACGAAAGCACTCGCTCATGCTTACAAGAAGGACATGGTACACCGTGATGTCAAACCGGAGAACATCATGGTGAACAGCAGTGAGGTGGCGAAACTCTGTGACCTCGGGCTTGCCGCCGTCACCTCAAGGAAACCCGAGAACCCCGGGGTGGGGACGCCTCACTACGTCGCCCCGGAACAAGTGCTGGATTCCAAACAAATCAATATACAATCGGACATTTATTCGTTGGGGGTAAGTTGTTACCACATGATGACCGGTGAGGTTCCGTTCCCGGGAACGGATCCGAAAAGCGTGATGAAAAAACAGGTTCAGGCCGAACCGGAACCTCCATCACAACATCAGGATGACATTTCGAAACCGGTGGATGATCTGGTCCTTAAGATGATGAGCAAGGATCGCCAGCAGCGACATGAAACCCCCTCGGATCTTCTGGAACACATTGATGCGGTTCAGAAAGGGGAGACAAAATCTTCATCTCGAACAGGTTCTGATGGACCAAGTAGGCGACGGCGACGGCGACGGAGAAACAGACGGCGCTGATCGAATGATGCGTTTGATTATTTCTGGTCCGATGCTTCTCGGTCTGCTTCGGGGAGGGACGTAATACGCAGGATGTGGAGATCAAACGGAATCATCGGATGGGAGATCCTCTGCCGGAGAATGGTTCCGGAGGTCGTGATCCAGACCGTTCCACTTACGCCTGTCGAGTTTTGGTTGTCGGAGGATATGGATACCTGGTGAGTATTCAGTTTTTGATCCTGCCAGTATAGTTCGTGGATGGTTGAGGACGTTGATATCTTCACATCCATCGTTCCATCTCCTAACGGGTCCATCATCCGAATGGTCTGTGACGTTCCGGGTTCCGGGGGACGAAGTCCGCCCATTGGATGAAATGAGCTTGATATCTGGGTTGTCGGTTCGACTTTTCGCGCCGAACTCTCGGACTTCTCCCCAAACCATAATTTCAGGTGGTCCCTGGATGAAACACCTGAAACCGACAGCTTACCGTACGGAATGAAGGAGCTAATGAATTCCTGCAGTCGTTCATTGGAGAGATTGAAACGGAGATTGAATGACTTGAGTTGCCCATTCTGCTGGTAGGTTGACGTCTTGTTCATCACGAGAAATCCCTCCTCACCTCCCGTGTTCATCAGTTTGGAGAGTCTCAACTTGATTTTCTGTTCGACCTGAATCAGAGGAGAGGTCTTCAAAACAGTGCGGCGTATATCACCGATTTCCTCATGATCCTCATTTTGAATCAGGTAGTTCACCTGATCCTCCCTAGTTATATACTCCGAAAACGCCTGTCGAGCAAACGCAGGTTGAGAGGAAACACCTTTATTCGTCTGGAGATATTCAGATCGAATCTGCAGGGACATCATCGCTGCCCAGAACAAAAGGAC
>CAZQNZ010000015.1:11357-28817 GCA_964594615.1 uncultured Planctomycetia bacterium | reverse complement strand
CTATGTACGAGGTCAATCGTCGACCGTTCTCCGTTTTGACGTTGTATCCCCGATCGCCGATGGAGAAATAAATACGCCCATCCGGTCCCAGGGCAAGGCCGTGCAAATCATGACCGGATAGCGACGTACGTACACCAAACCCCGAATGCAGTTTTTCCTTTTGATCAACGGTTCCATCGCCGTCCTGATCCTGTAATCCCCACAGGTAGGGAATAGAAGTGGCATAAAGATCGTCCCTGAAAAAAAGCAATCCGGCCATCGGACCCGCCAGGGCACTGTCGAACCCACTCGCAAACACATTGGATTTTTCGGCAACGCCATCGTCATCCGTGTCCTGAATTCGACGAATTTTCTCCGAATGCCGACGATAATATGACATCGGCTGTTTGCCCTTTTCGGCCCACTTCTGAAATTTTTCCAGCCGGTCCTGTGTCGTGCGCGACGACAGATCGTCCATCAACCAGTACCAGTGATCCCGGTTGTCATTGATCCCCTCCCTCCATCGATGCGTTTCTCCCACGTATATTCGCCCCTTCCGATCGAACGTAAACGTTACGGGATTTTGAAGCAGTGGTTCCGATGCGTACGTCTTCACCGTATAGCGATCGGGAAATTGAAAATTGTTAGCGGCTTTTCTTGCCGCTTTCGACGGATTCTGCACGGTCTGAGCGTCCTGGGATGTGGCGTGGTTTGCGGGGAACACGAAACTCAACAAACCGGCAATCAGGGCAGTGATGATCGTTCGTTTCATTCGACACTCCACTGTGAAAAATGAGAGTATGCCTTGTAGACGTGGACTTCCATCAATCATCCGACGTGTGAAAAGATCAAATAATGACATCATAACATGAATTCATTTTCGCAGAAAGCGACGCTCAAGTTCGTCGATGGTGAGTTGCAGTGAGGTGGGACGCCCATGGACACAGGAGTGGGAGGTGTCCACCTCCTCTCGTTTGCGGAGCAGTTCCTCGATTTCCTCTTCTTCCATCGGATCGCCTGCTTTGATTGCAGAATGACAGGACAGAAGACGAAGCAGATGATCCACCTGACTGTGACTTCCATCTTCACCGACGCCTTCCTCCACGTCTTCCAGAGTGGACGTCAGAATATCCGCCGGATCACGACCACTGAGGGGAGCGGGAATGGAACGAACGGCTACGGTACCGCGGCCAAAATCGTCCACCTCCAGACCGAGCTGTTTCAGCACGGGCTGAAGATCAAGCACCGCTTTCTTCTGGACGCTGGACACCTCCACGACCGACGGGCTGAGCAAGCGCTGTCGAGGGATGCTCTGATTCTGCACTCGCTGATGCATTTCATGGTAAATAACACGTTCATGCAGTGCATGCTGATCAATGAGCAGAATTCCCTCTTCCACTTCCTCCAGAATAAACATGTCATGGACCTGTAAGAAGCCACGCTGGCTGGTTTTGAATGACATGTCGTCGGTCCGCCCGGTTCGAAACGCATCAAACTGCTGTTTGTTTTGATCGATTTCATTCTCTCCGGACGGGGAGCGGTCAGCGAAGAAATCTTCGATGGCCTGTCGCACATCATCCTCTTTCTCCGAGGACCCATTCACATCAGTGGGTGTTTTTTCCGTCTCCCTCAGGCCACCGGCAGCAGAAGCTGTGGAGGAGACCTCAAGAACCGTTTCCCTTAGGAGCTCCTCAAGACGATCTTTCAGTTTGAATCGCTGATGAAAGCGCACTTCGTTTTTGGTGGGATGAACGTTCACGTCCACCTCACCGGGGTCCAGTTCAAGAAAAAGAAACACCACCGGCTTTTTCTTCGACGGGATCAATCCGCTGTACGCATCCATCACCGCATGATATACATCCCGGCTTTCGATGCTCCGCCCATTCAGATAGAAATAGATACGCTTGGCGTTTGGGCGATGGAGGGAAGGCGGGCTGATATACCCTCGAACCCGGCCCATCTCGATCTCCTGATCAACCGAAATCAACTGGTCTGCCAGTTGAGAGCTGTACAACCGTCGAATGCGATCCAGTGCAGAATCGGCAGGGGGAAACGTAAACAGCCGTTCGTCATCGTGTTCAAGTTCAAAACGCACCTGTGGATAAGCAATCGCAAATTCGGTGAGCCGATCGGTACAGTGTGCCAGTTCCGTCCCCACGTTTTTCAGGAACTTCCGTCGGGCCGGGGTACAGTAAAATAGATTCCTGACATCGACCCGCGTTCCCACCGGGGCGGAGGTTTCCTGAACGGGTTGCACATCCCCTGCTTTGGCCTCGATCCGGTATGCTGAATCCTGATCCGGAGGCCGGGAGGTAATGGTTAAATCGGAGACGGATGCAATGCTGGCCAGGGCTTCGCCGCGAAATCCAAGGGTGTCAATCGATCGCAGGTGTTCCTGTCGATCAATTTTGCTCGTGGCATGGCTTTTGAGGGCGAGGGGAAGGTCTTCCCGGTCGATGCCATGTCCATCGTCCATCACCTGGATACGCTTTTTCCCTCCTTCCTCAAGTTCTAGCTGAATACGTGCTGCATCGGCGTCCAGTGCGTTTTCGACGAGTTCCTTCACCGCTGAGGAAGGCCGTTCGATGACCTCCCCGGCAGCGATCTGGTTCACCAGATGATCGGGCAATTCCTGAATTTCACTCATGTTGCATGATGGGCCACTGAAGATCGTCGTATGCTACACCGCAAGGATTGAACCTCCACGGACCAATCAAAGAATGTACTTTGCAAGGTCCTCGTCCTGGATGACGGCCTCGAGTGTTTCTTGCACGTACTCCTGGTTGACGACGAACGTTTCTCCCCGGTGTTGATCGGCTTCGAACGAGATTTCTTCTACTACGTTTTCCATAATTGTATGAAGCCGTCGTGCACCGATGTTCTGTGTGTTCTGGTTGATCTCAGCAGCGATATGAGCCATTTCTTCGATGGCATCCTCCGTGAATTCGAGTTCGACCCCTTCCGTTCCGATCAGCCCACGATACTGTTTGATCAATGCGTCTTTGGGTCGCGTCAAAATTTTCACGAAATCGTCTTCGTCCAGCGCGTTCAATTCGGTACGAAGGGGAAAGCGTCCCTGCAACTCCGGAATGAGATCGGAAGGGGAACTCACGTGAAACGCTCCCGATGCAATGAACAGTATGTGATCGGTTTTCACCGGTCCATGCCGGGTATTCACTGTGGTCCCCTCGATGATGGGAAGCATATCGCGCTGAACCCCTTCCCGAGCGACGTCCGGAGAGCTACCCTGACGCTCGCGGTCTTCTGCGATCTTGTCCATTTCGTCAATGAAAATGATGCCCGCCTGTGTAGCACGTTCAACACCGCGGGAGGTCACATCCTCGTCGTCAATGAGTTTTTCAGCTTCCTGCTGAGTCAATTCGTCGAGCGCATCGGGCACCTTCATATTCTTGGTTTTGGTTTGATCGGGCATCATGTTGCCCATCATGTCCTGCAGGTTCATGCCGTATTCTTCCATGCCCGCATCGGAAAACACCTGCATCATCCCGGTTGACTGCTGCTGAACTTCAATTTCCACTCGTCGATTGGCCAGTTCACCCGCTTCCAGTTTCTCTCGCATGCGTTCTCGATTGCGTTCGTGTCGCTTACGCTGTTCCTCCCGGGTTTCTTCATCCGGAAATTCCGACGGTGGTTCCGGCACCAATCGATTCAACAACCGATCGATGGCGTAGTCGCGTGCTTCAGACTGCACCTCCTCACGGGCTGCCTCACGAACCATGTTTACTCCAATATCCACGAGATTCCTCACCATTGATTCGACATCCCTCCCCTGGTATCCCACCTCCGTAAACTTACTGGCTTCAACCTTCAGGAAGGGAGCATTGACGAGGTCCGAAAGTCGTCGGGCAATTTCCGTTTTACCCACGCCCGTCGGCCCGATCATGATCATGTTCTTGGGCTGAACCTCCCGACTTAGATCGTCGGAAAGCTGCTGACGTCGCCATCGATTGCGTACAGCGATCGCCACCTTCTTCTTGGCTTCCTGTTGTCCGATGATGTACTCGTCCAGTCTGCGTACGATTTCGGCGGGAACAAGCTCAAGGTGTCCGTTATCCCCACCGTTATCATCCTCGTGATCGACAAGAATGGCCTGTGTCGAATTCGACATGAGATTTCCTCAATTGACTGAAATACACGTTTCGAATCAAGAATGAATGCTCAATTCGTTTCTTGATGGTCGTCCCGGGAAGGTTCCTCAATCACAATTTGTTCATTGGTATACACGTCAATTTCACTGGTTGTCCGTAACGCCGACTCTGTGATTTCCGATGCGGACATGTCGGTATTTCGGACGAGTGCACGGGCCGCGGCCAGAGCGGAATCACTCCCGGACCCGATGGAGATGACCCCATCATCGGGAGAAATCACATCTCCACCGCCGGAGACCAGTAGCGAATGATCACGATCGACCACGACCATCATGGACTCGAGCCGTCGGAGGGTCTTGTCCGTGCGCCACGTGCGCGCAAGCTCGACGCATGCCCGTTCCGTCTGTGCCTGATATTTGTTCAGCACATCCTCAAAGCGTTCCATTAACTCCATGGCATCGGCAGCACCTCCCGCGAATCCGACGATGATGTCTCCACCGTTGAGTTGTCGGATTTTGGCTGCTTCGTGTTTCATGACCTGATCGTCCAGCGTGACCTGACCGTCTCCACCAATCGCCACCTGGTCGTCTGTCCGAACTGAAAGTATCGTTGTCATACCTGTCTATGAACCATGTCTTGAGTTTTACGTGAATACGATTGTCAACGGGTGTTCATGCTGTCCCATCTGACAAAAGGGCGGCCATCAATAGCCTCCCCACATTTTTGCCCGCCGAAAACTCTTGCGATAAATTTTTCGCACTCGATCCAACAACTCCTCCACGTTCTTGTCCGGAGTGTCCATCTGGCCCTTCACCCTCTTCAACAGTTTTAGTGATCGTTCAGCATTCGTACGCGTTTTGCTGTTCTCCTCCCGCCGACGTTCTGAGGACAGGGCGGGATCGTTGACGCGACTGTTGTGTTTCCGGGCTCGTCGAAAGAACCGTCTCGCCTGAATAAGCGTTTCGCGTAAGCTCGGGTCGACGTCGGAAAAATCAAAATGTGTCTCACTGTTGATCGAATCCTTCGATGGCCCCTCCTTCGTTTGATCTTTTCCGGTGCTATTCGTTTGATGTCTGGCTCCCGTGTCCGTGGTTGACGAGGTCACATTGCTATGTTCCTGATCGACAGTTTGTTCATCCGGTAGTTCCTTCATCTCTATCGGTGTCATCTCCGAAGAACCGTCGCTGGATGGTTTCGGTGCCGATTTCTTACCGGAGTCGGATGTTACTTCTTTAAATCCGTCTGGCATGAATTGCTTCAACTGACGTGTAAACTCCCCTCGAAACTCCGTTTTCTGGATCAACGCAAACGTGGTTCCAGAGAGAACTGATAACAAAATCAGGGCCATGAAGGTACGCCTGTCTGGCAAGGCCATTATTCATCAGAGTTGACAAATATCGGAGCGTAGCGCCGTATCAGCCTATGTCGATCGTATCACATCGGGTCAAGCGTTGCCGTATTCCAACAATTCCCGGAACCGGAACGCTATTATCTACCACAGAAGATGAATTAATTCCCGGTACCGGAAAATGGGTTGTCCTGATTGGAATCACCGGATGAAGAAGGTGACGTGCTTCCGGCGGATTTGGAAGTAGGTGTATTATCATTCTGTTCACTGCTGGTGCCGAAGCGGGTGCGCCATCCTTCTATAATACTTAGCCGTAAATTCACAGCAGGTTGATAGGACGGATTCAACTCAACTGCCTTCTGAAAATGGCTCGTGGCTCGTTCAAACTGATGCAGGTTCAGGGCTAGCTTGCCCAGCTCCCAGTGTCCTCGGGCCGAGTTCAAATCACGCTTGGCTTTTTCAATCTGATAAAGCTGCTCCGAACCAACCATTTCCAGTGGATTGACCTGGATCAAATCCTTTTCAACGACTGAATCGTACGTCAGACGCCTCTGCTGGCCATTTCTTGTTAACAGTATGAACTGTGTGTCCTTCTGGTTCTCCTCCGTCGACGATTGCAGCAACCCATCTTGCGTGTTTCCCTTATTCGATGTGTTCTTATCCTCTTTTTCAGGCCATTCCTCCGGATCATCCTTTTTCAGAAATCCTTCCATGGTTTCACCACCTCTGAGGGTTACCCGAACCCCGGTCACTTCCGGTGGTGAAAGCTCCTCTTCGACCATCAGCGACCGCTTCAATCGTTGCCGCTCTCCCTCCGGAAACTGTTCATATCCGACCGTTTGCCATTCGTTGGATCCCGGTGTCTGAAGTTCAACCCGGTCGTAAGCAGTACGTCGAACGTTGAGAAATAGCTGTTCCCCGTCGTGGAACCGTACAAAGTCAGTCAGTGATGGGACTTCTGGGGGCGGTGCATATACTTGAGGTTTTGAAATCACCTGCGCTGCAGTGCTCAGGGTTAGAGCACACAACAAAACGACCGTGCCAATTCCAGAGGCAATCGGTTTTACTAAACGCATGGCCGAATGGTTCGTAGGTTCCTCTCTCATGCTATGCGGCGTTGAAAAAAGGGCAATGTAAAATCTATCGCTGGATTCATTCAACAAGGGGCTGTAATGCCGAACAATGCACTGAGCGATACGGGTTCCCGGGGAAACCCGATGCCGCCTACTCACTCGACAACATCCATCACAGAGGGTGTATTTTCAAAAAAGTACTTCAATCCCTATTCTTTGTGAGCATGATAAGAAATTCAACAAGCACGAGAGCAGATTCACTACTTCACGGCGGGTATAAGCGTTTGAATCGTTCAGAGGTATGCCCATCCTGATTCGTTTGTTGAGCCAATTAGTCCACTGATGGACAACTTGAAGTTAAAACAGCCGTGCATATCTCCACAATCACGAGATCAATTTGATCGGACTGTAACAATCGTTGAAACATACGGCTCAGGCCTCTACGATAGTTTGATTCCCGAAAAGTGTTCGTTTCGAGGATTATCATCCGAATACAGGATAAAAAGCCATGAACAAGACGGGTTTTTGCATCGCCGGATGCGGTTCGGTTGCACAAATTCACGCGAAAGCGCTCGATGAACTAAAAGAAGCAGAGCTTTTACTTGCTTTCAGTCGTTCTCGTGAAAATGCAGAAGAACTTGCCGACGAACATGGTATTGATGCAACGGCGGACTGGAACGAGATATCAAATCATGACGAGATTGATGTGATATCAATCTGCACTCCAAGCGGCACTCACCTTGATTACGGAAAGCGTGCCGCCCGGGACGGTTTTCACGTGGTCACCGAGAAACCGATTGAAGTTACTATCGCCCGCGGTCGTGAACTGATCAACGTCTGTAATGAAGAGGGGGTCCACCTTTCGGTGATATTTCAGAATCGATTCATCCCCGACCTGAGACAGATGAAGTCGGACATTGATCAGGGCAAAATTGGCGACGTTCATCTTGCGGATGCATACATCAAGTGGTTTCGGGATCAGGAGTACTACGACGAAGGGGGCTGGAGAGGAACTCTCGATCTGGATGGTGGAGGCGCTCTGATTAACCAGTCCATTCATACCATCGATCTGTTACAGTGGCTGGTAGACGACGTGAAGCGGGTCTTCGGGAAAACCGGGACGTATACCCACTCCGGTATCGAAGGAGAAGACACCGGCGTCGGCATCGTTGAATTTGAACAGGGCGGTATTGGCGTAATTGAAGGCGCCACGTCCGTCCAACCCGCCCAGGATCGAAGGCTTGAAATTCACGGTGATAGAGGAACCGCTGTTCTGAAAGATGAAACGTATACTCTCCTCACAGGAAACGATCAGGAGAGCGAATCGGAGGAGGAGGACGATGAGGAAGCCACCGGGGCGTCGAGTCCCTTCTCCGGCTTTTCCATCCAACCTCATCACGATCAGTACAGGGACATTGTGCAAGCAATACAAAACGGGGAATCCTCCTCTGTTTCCGGAGACGAAGCACTAAAATCACTGGCGATCATCCGCGGTATTTACCGGTCGAATGAGGAAGATCAGCCGATTGAACTGGACCGGCTGCTCTCTTGATGACGCCGAATTGGATGCGTGGATCGATCCATGCATCGATGCAACGTTCTGAGGCACATCCAACTGGGTGACGTGTTTGAACCACACGGCGCGATATAAGTCTCACGAACGTGAAACCTTCTCCAATTTTTGAAAAGTTCGTGCTGCATGGATAAAATTTTTCTTGAGAAAATGTTCCCTAATTTATCTGTGAACCCCGATATCAATCTAATTCTGGAAACTGGAGGTTGATCATGGAACGTCCCGTTACATTATTTACCGGTCAGTGGGCGGATCTCCCGCTGGAGGAAGTTGCCGAACGTGCTAACAACTGGGGATTTGACGGTCTGGAGCTTGCATGCTGGGGGGACCACTTTGAGGTGGATCGCGCACTGGAAGAAGATGGGTACCTCCAGGAACGCTGGGATATTCTGGAGGCGCATGACCTCGATTGTTTTGCGATCAGCAGTCACCTTGTCGGTCAAGCCGTTTGTGACGACCCGATTGATCGCCGTCATGAAGGAATTCTTCCTGATCGTATCTGGGGCGATGGTGACCCGGAAGGGGTTCGTCAGCGAGCCGCTGAGGAAATGAAACACACCGCCCGGGCAGCTGATGAGTTCGGCGTCTCCAACGTCAACGGGTTTACCGGATCCAGCATCTGGAAAGTCGTGGCCATGTTTCCACCCGTTCCACCGGAAATGATCGAGGAGGGCTTCCAGGACTTTGCGGATCGATGGAATCCGATCATTGATGTGTTTGAAGAGGTGGACGTCAAATTTGGCCTCGAAGTGCATCCCTCCGAAATCGCCTACGATTTCTGGACCACACAACGTACGCTGGAAGCCATTGACCACCGAGAACATTTCGGAATCAATTACGATCCCAGTCACCTTCACTGGCAGATGGTGGATCCGGTTCAGTTCATTTATGAGTACCAGGACCGTATCTACCACATGCACGTGAAAGGGTCCACGCGTGTGCTCAATGGTCGAAACGGTATTCTGGGATCACACTTCAATTTCGGCGATCATCGCCGGGGGTGGGACTTTGTTTCTCCGGGTCGCGGTGAAATCCCGTACGAAAAAATCTTCCGGGCTCTCAATGACATCGGTTACGACGGTCCGTACTCGGTCGAGTGGGAGGATAACGGTATGGATCGAAACGATGGGGCACCGGAAGCCCTTGAAAATGTTCGTGATCTGGACACCGCTCCGTCGGAACAGGAATTCGACGACGCGTTTTCCTCCGACGATTAATCTCACAATATTTCATAACATCCTGGAAGGAGGTTTGTCATGAGTGAAGAAGGTATTGGAGTTTCTTCGCCCGACAGTGGAGATACGGACGCGCCGGATGTTGGAATTGGCATGCTGGGTTACGCGTTCATGGGCAAGGCCCATTCGAACGCCTACAAAAAGATCCCGTACATGATGTATCCACCGTCGGCCAACCCTCAACTTATCGGAATCTGTGGTCGAGACAAGGAGGCTGTTACAAACGCGGCGGATCGATATGGATTCGACACGGCTTACACGGATTGGAAACAGCTTCTGGAGGATGACCGTGTCGATGTCTTTGACAACGGAGGCCCAAACAGCCTTCATGCCGAACCCAGTATTGCTGCCGCTGAGGCCGGGAAACATATCTACTGTGAAAAACCACTCGCCCGTACAGCAGATGAGGCCAAAAACATGCTTGACGCCGTCCGGAAAGCCGGTGTGAAACATATGGTTTCGTTTAATTACCGGTTTATCCCGGCGATCCGACAGGCCTATGAACTGATTCAGGACGGAGCACTGGGTGAAATCTATCACTTCCGTGCACGTTATCTGCAGAACTGGGGGCTCCCGCATTTTGAAACCCCTTATACCTGGCGTTTTGACGATGAAGCAGCCGGAAGCGGGGCATTGGGCGACCTCGGTGCACACATTATCGATCTCGCACGATTTCTGGTCGGTGAAATCGATCGTTTGAGTGCCTCGACCCGGACGTTCACCGAGGAACGGCCCCTGCCTGACGGCAGTGGCTCGGGGGAGGTCGGCGTCGATGATGCGTTTGCTGCCAATGTCGAATTCGACAATGGAGCCATCGGCACCCTTGAAGCCAGTCGCTTCGCTGCAGGGCGGAAGAACCAGAATGTTCTTGAAATTAACGGTGAGAAGGGATCGATTGAATTCGATCTGGAAAACCTGAACGAACTCAACGTGTACTGGGTTGATGACGAACCCGAAACCGCCGGGTTCCATAATGTCAATGTGACGGAGCCGACCCACCCGTTTATCGAGAACTGGTGGCCCGAAGGACACATTATCGGGTGGGAACATGCGCACATCCATGCGGTGGATCACTTCCTGGATTGCGTTGCCAATGAGAAAGAAGTGGCCCCGGAGGGAGCTACGTTTGAAGACGGTTACCGGACGGCCGTCGTTTGTGACGCCGTTCAGGAATCCGCTAACACCGGGCGTCGGATTGACCTGGAATACCAGGATTAACGTCACCAGGGACCGGATGACGTACATCCGGTCCTGTTTTTCTCTTCCCTACGCCACTTTGGAGAACCCTCTGTGCGTTCCTGTAACGGTGAATCGTGGAGTTTTTCTCAATCAAGGTTTCTCGGACGTGATTGGTCTCTGGTACAAAAGAGCAACACGTGGTTACCGAAGAGGGTCTACAATTTATCTCATGAATATAGTGTCTTCTGAGGTTCCACAGCACATATTGAGGTAGTCCGACGGATGACAGCGGCAGGACGATTCTCTGTTCTTTTACCGGAGTTACGGCCACGCTCCAGTGGGGATCAAATGATTTGACAGACCCTGATGAAACCAGTAACATACGTCCCAATCGATGAACCATGCACAACCATTCATCGTCCAGCTCTGCAGGATGTATTTCTTCATAACTACACAAACAGATGTCTTTACAGAAGCAAATCAACGATGACCTGAAAGAAGCGATGCGGGAAGGGGACAAGGATACCCTCCGGACATTGCGACAGATCAAATCAAACCTCAGCCAGAAACAGAAGGAAGAGGGCGGAGAAGATCAACTCGATGATCAGGCGGTCCAGTCCGTACTCCAGACCCTCGTGAAAAAACACCGGGAATCAATAGAGGAATACGAAAATGCCGGCCGGGATGATCTCGTTGCTGATGAACAGGAGGAACTGGACATCATCAAGCAATACCTTCCCGAAACCCCTGACGAGGAGGAGATCGAAGCGGTCATCGATGAGGTGATTGACGAGGTAGGTGCCTCGGACATGCGGGATATGGGGGATGTCATGAAAACGGTGATGTCCCGGTTTGAAGGTGTTCCTGTGGATGGATCGGAAATCAATCAGAAGGTACGCAACCGTCTTTCCTGACGTTCAATTCATCGAGCGATCCGATGTCTGAAGAATCGTACTACATCACAACTCCCATCTACTACGTCAGTGGGGACCCCCACGTGGGAACGGCGTATACGACGATCGCCGCGGATGTCGCCGCCCGCTTCCAGCGAATGAAGGGCAGGGATGTGTTTTTCTTGACCGGATCAGACGAGCACGGTCAGAAAATCAATAAGGCGGCGCAGGAAAAGGACATGACACCGAAGGAGCTTGCCGACTCCCTTGTTCCGAAGTTTAAAGAACTGTGGCAACACCTGGATATCACACACGATCAATTTATTCGTACGACGGATCCCCAGCACGAAAAGACGGTACAGGCCTTTTTCAAAGAACTGAATGAACAGGGCGATATTTACAAAGGCACCTACGAAGGCTGGTACTGCACTCACTGCGAAAGTTATATCCAGTCCGCCGGGGAAAGCGATAATCTTTGCGACGATTGTGGACGGCCCGGCGAATACCTTGAAGAGGAAAACTATTTCTTTCGGCTATCGGAATACGAAGATTACCTCAAACAGTTGTTTGATGAACGTCCGGAGTTCGTGCAGCCTGAATCCCGTCGGAATGAAATGCTGAGCCGGATCGATGACGGGCTTGAGGACATCAGCGTTTCCCGATCCAGCTTCGACTGGGGGGTTCCGCTTCCCAATGACGAGGAGCATGTGATCTGGGTCTGGTTCGATGCGCTGATCAATTATATAAGTGCGCTGGGGTACCCGGACAATCAAAAACAAATGGACAAGTACTGGCCGACCGTCACACATCTGGTCGGGAAAGAAATTTTATGGTTCCATTCAATCGTGTGGCCCGCTATGCTGAAGGCGGTTGGCCTCTCCCCTCCACGACGTATTTACGCACACGGTTGGTGGACAATGAACGCAGAAAAACTCAGTAAAAGCAAGGGAAACGTAATCTATCCCCGGGACATCACGAAGGAATTTGGGGTAGATCCGCTTCGATATTTTATGCTCAGAGAGGTACCCTTCGGTCAGGATGGGGACTTCTCCAATCAAAGTTTCATCAACCGCTATAATCACGACCTCGGGAATGACTTTGGAAACCTCCTTTACCGTGTGGAGTCGATGCTTGAGTCCTACCGCGACGGTGTCGTCCCTGAACCCAATGAACCGGCTGAAGTGGATCGGGAACTTCGCGACGCCTTCCGATCGGCGACGAACAACCTGGACAAACACCTGGAGGAACTGACATTCCACAAGGCACTTGCATCAATCTGGGAGGCAATCCAATTTACGAACAAATACGCTGATCGGACCGAACCCTGGGAACTTGCCAAGGAGGAGGATCGGGCCGACCGGCTTGATACTGTACTGTATCATCTGCTGGAAGCCCTTCGTGTTTCATCCGTCCTGCTCCGTCCCTTCCTTCCGAACAAAACCCGACAGCTTCGCTCCGAACTGGGGCTGGATCCGGACAAAGATCTTTCCTTTCCGGACGATGCGGAATTCGGACAGCTTCCGCACGGGCATGTGATTGAAAAAGGAGAACCTCTGTTTCCCCGTTATGAAGATGACTGATGAACGGCTTCGAGAAATCGTGGAACGGGATCCGCGCTACGATTCCGCAGCATATCGGTTTGTTCTTGAGGCTCTAACCTATACCCAACAGTCCGTTTCCGAATCCGAGAAACACGTTTCGGGTAAAGAACTTCTTGAGGGGATTAAAGAACTCGGTCTTCAGACGTTTGGGCCGCTTGCGGGGATGGTCTTTCGAGCGTGGGGCATTGAAGATACGCGAGATTTCGGGCACATCGTATTCAACCTCGTGGAGGAAGGATACATGGGAGAACAGGAGGAGGACTCCATCGAGGACTTTGAAGATGGATTTGATCTGGATGAAGTGTTCTGGAAAGAATACCACGACACACCTCTTATTCGTGGTCAGAAAAACAGTTAAACCGGATCCATGCTCCCGTGGATTTCATGATTCGGCTGGAGAATATATCGGGACCTCAAAAATGATGTAGCCCGGGTACTCCACCAAACGTTTCGGAGCCAGACCAAAAGGCATATTATCTTCGGCTCGATGTTCCCGGTGATGGAATTCTGGTTGATTTCCTTAGACCCTCCTCCCGGGGGTATAAGGTGAACCTGTAGACCTCACCGAGAAGTGCATCTGAAGACATTCATGACATGATATAATTTGTCTTTTGTCCTAAAAGTATTTAAAGTGTGTCTTGAAACCAAACTGAAGAATGAACGATTGACTGTATATACATTTCTCAAAGAAGCAGTCCGATTCAATTCAGGATGGGTTTCTACACTTCGAAACCACCGGTGTCATGACAGAATCACCAGCAGCCAATAGTACAGCTTGCGGTACCGATAACCATTCATCTACAACGAATGAGCGTTACGCTTCCATCGACATCGGAACGAATTCCGTGAAGGTGTGGGTAGCGGATGGCGGGGTCGACGGATTCCCTGAGACCGTTCACGAGGAAATTAAAATTACCAAACTGGGACAGGACCTTTCTCTTAACGGCTCCCTTTTAGAAGAAGCAATCGAACGAACACTGTCTACGGGAAGGAGGTTTGTTCAAATTGCCCGGGATCAAGGGGCGCAGAGCATCACCATTGCTGCGACCAGTGCCGTCCGTCAGGCATCGAACCGGGACACCTTTCTCTCACGCGCCCGGAACGAACTTGAACATGACGTTCAGGTGATTACAGGTGAACAGGAGGCGGACATGACGTTTTCCGGAGTCACATATGGTCGCGTTGATAAACACGAGGAACTTTCGGTCGTCGATGTCGGGGGTGGAAGCACGGAATTAATGTTTGGCAGGAACTCACACCCTTTGTTTCAGGACAGTATCCCGGTTGGTTCTGTACAGTTGTACGAGCAACTCGGTTGGGATGGAGCGCTCACAGAGACGGAGCTTGACAGCGGGATTCAATACACCAGAAGGGAAATCAATGATCACATCGGCTCGGACAAACTTCGGAAATATTCCGGGTCTTCACGTCTTTTCGGTGTGGGAGGAACCGTAGCGACCATAGCACTTGTATACCTCGGATTGTCTGAATTCAGTCAATCCAAAATCGAAGGTTGCCGGATCACCAGACAGGAAATTTTGCAAACAAGTAAAGAGATCTTTCACTGTACTCCCGATGAGCGAGTGAATACCCTTCATGTAAAACCGGGGCGAAGTGAATACATTGCCGGTGGGGCGGCCGTGGTTGGTGGTGTTCTGGACGCACTATCCGTTCCGGGATTAGAGGTGACGTGCCGTGGGCTCCGTCACGGATTACTGATCGATACGTTTCTTCAACCCGAAGAGAATGAGCAATGATTCCAGATGCAGCCCTCTCAAATGAGGATCACATCGCAGGGGTTGGGGTGGATATCGTTTCCATCGATCGCATCCGTCGAAGCATGCGAGAATACGGAAGGTCCTTTGTCAAACGTGTTTACACTGAAACCGAACAGACGTACTGCGGTGATAAAGCTCATCCGGCCCAGCATTACGCAGCACGATTTGCAGCGAAAGAAGCAACCATGAAAGTTCTGGGCACCGGGTGGGAAAATGGCATTCGCTGGAGAGATATCTCAGTATCCCGATCTCCAGATGCTCCCCCTGAAATTATCGTGCAAGGAAAAGCGAGTGACATCGTTCGTCAGAGACAGATCTCAAACTTTCACCTCAGCCTGACCCATGGAGCGGATCAGGCACTCGCGTTCTGTGTGGGAGAAAAAGAAGAACTGTGACCGTGAACCAATTTCTTTCGGCCTTTCATTATTCTCCGTCAAAATCATCGATCTGTTTGCCCAATGACTGCATAAACCAATGACCAGAACCGTCAACTCCAATCTGAAAACCAGATCAATTACCCTGTCAATATTGGTGAGCCTCCTGCTGACGACCTGTTTTTCCGTTGGGTTTTCTCAAAACGACCCGTCGAACAAAAACAAACCGAAACAGCCTCCTATTGGTCAACTTCTCGATAGGCCCGGTGCAATCAAAGGAAATCGACCGTGGAAAAAGGCCTGGCGATTTGAAACCCCGAACTTCGTTATACGATCCAACATCAGTCCCGCCGCGACGAAAGAGATTGGGAAGGTCATGGAGGGTTTGATGCATAATTTCAACAAAATGTTTCATGCTCAAATCGCTCAAAAGATAAAAGTGCTCGTTCCCAAAAACCGATCCGAGTTTGAGCAAATCCGCTCCGTATCACGTCAGGTCCGGGGATGGTTTTCCCCCCGTGGGAAAATTGTCACGTATTATCAGCCGGAGGAAGGGTTTTCAACAACGGACGTTCTTCTGCATGAAGGAACCCATATGGTGGTCATGATGGCCCTTACGAAACTCAATACCCCGGATGTGTGGGTCAATGAAGGCACAGCGGTGTATTTTGAAGCCAGTGAATTCGAGGGGACCAACCTGGTCATCGGAAAAAAGCCCAAACGTCGCCTGAAGCATATCAAAAAAATGATCGAGACTGACAGCTATCTTCCCATTCGAGAACTTATTCAGAAATCAAAGCGGGCTTTCACTGCCAGGGATTATGCGCAGGCCTGGAGTCTCGTTTATTACCTCATCCACTCCCATGAGCATAAATGGGTGGACCGGTTTAACAAATACCTCGTGTCTTTCCGGAAAAATCAGAGGATGGATCCGGTCCGTCGCTTCCAGCTTGCCTTTCGTATGCCCATCGAGAAGTTAGAAAAAGACTGGCTCAAATTTGTTAAATCCATGAAGTTAAATGATGAGGATACAGTTAAGATTAGTAATCCAGGCCACTGAATTCCCGTTACTTCGTGTTCAATCTACTCATCTTGCCACGCAATAATTTGATACAGTAGCCCGTAGTGGTTAGAATTGTTATACATTCGATTGCTTTCAGTTTATCGATTCCTCAATACTTGTTTCATGCTACGTCTACAGATTCGTCAGAATATTGTTAGCTATTTACTGATGTTTGGTGTGCTGTCCCTCTTTTCGTTACCCCTGACATCACCGGTTGTCGGTCAGGGAAAAAAAGGGGATAAGTCATCGGAACAATCCTCGGAGCAGGCGTCTGAAAAGTCATCCGATTCAGTACCCGCGATAAAGGTGGGTGATGCATCCATCAGCAAAGAAGAATTTAAGGAACGAGTTGATCGACGGGTGCAGAGGCGAAAAATGCGCCAGCAGATGATGAAGAAGAAAGCCAAGGGCAAATCCCCCAAGATGCCTGAAATTGATCGTGAACAGATCAAGGATCAGGTGAAAGAACAGACGATCAAGCAACTCGTCCTCGAACATCATGCCAAAAAATCCGACATTTCGGTGGAGGATTCGGAAGTTGAGGCTGAATGGCAGAAAATGGTGGATCGATTCGGCTCCGAAGAAAAACTGACCAAACGCCTGGAAAAAACCGGTAAGAACAAATCTGACCTCATGAACGACTTGAAGAAGTACCTCCGAATCAAAAAGTTCGTTGAACAAGAAACGGACCAGGACGAAGTGACGGATCAGGAGGTCCGTGATTTTTATGACAAAAACAAAAAGCGGATGGGCAAAAAATCATTCGAAAAAAGCAAGAAACAGATCCGTAAAATGCTTGAACAGCAAAAACTCCGTGAAGCCCGAACGGGTCTAATTGAAGATCTCCGGAAGAAAACAGATGTCGACGTAAATCTGTAAAGCTTATTCTGGTCTTTTTTTACACGTCAACTGGCTACCGTTCATGCCGGGAAACACCAATATTTCCTCCGAGTGTGCCTGGTGTGGTAACTCACTTTCCAGTGCACAGGAGTTTCATGCCGTTGGAGCCACCGCGGAGGATGCGGATCGAATCAAAACGGAGGACGGGGAGCATATGATCGGAATTGAGTTTCCCGATCTGGACCGGACGGTCTTTGCCCTCGTTCCTCCTCCCGGATCCCCGGCACGGAAGAAGCAACACGACCTGTGGTTCAACCTTTGCAGTGAGTCCTGCGCACAAACCCTCCGGAACCAACTTCACAACAACGCTGACCTCGTCAGCAACGCAGAGATACCGAACGAACATCCTTAAGCT
>CAZQNZ010000015.1:0-11257 GCA_964594615.1 uncultured Planctomycetia bacterium | reverse complement strand
GCCGATACACAGCCGTGCGTGGCCCATAAGATGCGTAACTCGCTGAAGGAAGTGCGCAGTGAAGATCAGGAAGAAGTGGCCGAAGATCTAAAGAAAATTTACAATGATGAGGATCGTCAAGCTACCAGACGATACCTGGATGAATTTTCCGATCAGTGGAAACAGACGTATTCGAGGGTAGCGGATAGCTGGCAGGAAGAGATTGACCATCTACTCACATTCATGAAGTATACGGAATCGACCTGGATTGTCATCTACACTACAAACTGGATGGAGCGGACGATCAAGGAGTATCGCAAGCGGTTGAAGCCAATGAACTCGATTCCTACGAACAAGCAGCATAGAAAATTGTCTATTTGAAGTCAGCGTTGATCAACCGGCGCTGGTCGAAACTGGTTGAAATGTTTGAGGCGCGATACCCCAGTTCCGAGTAAATAAAACGTTTTGTGACGCTACCATCATCATATCCACAGGATATACCCCCCGCTGGTCTGCCCTCTTGCTATCCGCTCCGAAGAAACGGGGGAATCCGGTTGATTAAGCCGGGTGTTTCATCAATTATCTGACATGTACACATAAAAAAACCGGTCCCACTCCAAAAAGAGCGGGACCGGCTAATGAGACTCCGTATTTTATGATTGAACGATGTTACCCGGAAATCTTAACCTGTAGACTGGAAAGGTCAAGACCCTTAACCTTCCCATCCTCCGTCACCGTAACGGTGCCTTTTTCCTGAGGGTCATCAAGGGACTTATGATGCACTTTGAGGTTGTATTCACCGGGTGCCACATGACCGAGGTTGAAGGACCCATCAGCGTCGGTTAACGCATTCGCATGATGATCGGCCATACGAATGACTCCTCCCATCCACGGGTGAATGTTGCATTCATACGTCACGAACTGCGGGGATTCCGGGAGGTCCGTAATCTCGTCCGTAGCTCCTTTTTCCTGGGTAATATTCCCCTCAATAAAGTCCCCGGCGTATTTGAAGTTGTGCTGACCTCCATCGGAATTCTTAACAGTCAGCTTTCCACCGACCGAAAGAATGGCACTGTCCGGAAGGAATTGACACCCCTTCTGGTCAATCGTAACCTCGTTCGGGGGCAGGGCGCTTTTCAGTTTCGTGATGCTGCCGTTGGTCGGTTCAAGCCACACGAACACATGTTTTACGCCTTTGTTGTCACCAACAACGGCAACGGGTACTTCCATTTTCTTATCGTGCATCTTACACGCTTCTAAGTTATCGCTCTGGATTTTTGGTGAAGGAACTTCGCCCTTCAATGTCACTTTCCCACTGAGTTCGGCCCAGTTCTCTCCCGGCTCTTCCACAGAACTCGGAGAGGATGTTGTTTCACTTTGACTTGAGCCGGTCGTCTCAGTGGATTCCGTACCGGAATCCGTTGACCCGGTGTCACCGTTCGATCCTGAGTCTCCACCGCCACATCCGGAAATTGTAATGGCTAATGAACATAGTGCGGCAAAAAGAAGCTGACGTTTCATGGTCATAAACCTCGTAAATCAGATGAAATAAACAAATTCCAGAATGAAGTCGCAACAAGCAAATATCGGACCAGAAGAATACCTCCCCCTGACTGCCCCCAGAAACTTCGTACAACAGACCGTAGCTTAACGTCCGATCAAGGTGATGTCAACAACGTTGAAACAGGAATCGAACGTACAGACGTCAGTTCTCGTCTCCTTCGTTCGATGTCTGTTTATGGAATTCCTCTTTGGTCAAGTTATAAAGGTACTTGATCACGGCTTGTTCTTTTTCCTCATCCTGTAACGCCGGTACGGCGTTCATCACCACACCCGGTTCCAGTTCTCTGGGACGCTTTAACCAGCCCATTTCGAGCCAGGAACGCTTGGTACGGTTTTTCGATCCCAGTAATGACGGGACAGGACGAGCGGAACTGGCATTACCGTGACAGGCCTGACACTGGCCTCCAACCGGATTCCCATCTTCATCCGTGGCACCAAAAACGATTTTCCGGGCCGTCTCACGTTCGGATTCCGTTAATTCAAACGTTTCCTGGCTCTCGTAAGGATACTTTTCCCCATTTCGGTAATAGAGATACTTGCTCAGTGTGAGTACCTCTTCGTCGGATAAATGATAATTCGGCATATTCGTAATCATCTCCTGCCGCCAGATGTTCTTGTGAGGGGCTTTAAGGAAGTTGAAGAGCCAGCGACTCTGGATTTTCTTGCCCACCCATTTCAAGCTTGGTGGGCTGGCACCGGGAATGAGATCACCTGCGATCCGAATGTTTCCTTCAGAATAAGCCATGACAGGAATACGATCATACCCGTATTTCAGTATTTCCATTAGAAGATCCACATCGATGTACTCTCCCTTTTCCGCCTTTACCTCCACCCCACGTTTCTTGATCGTCTCCAGCTCCTTTTCCGTCATGTTCAGGCGGTAGAACGCACGCTTCTTCTCCGAATTCCATAAGAGGTATCCACCGAGCCAGGGCAAGTTGCTTTTCTGCTGGTTTTCCCTCCAGTTTTTGAGGAAGGGGTGATCCTGATTCGCCTGAAAAATGCGCCCGAACGTCGATCGGTTCATTTCGGCTTGCAGTAGCGGACCATCCGTGACCTCCTGACCGATTTTTTTCTCACCCGGCTTACGCAGAACCACATCCCGGAGCTGAGTACCCACACGGTGACATCCGATACAATTCTTGGTACGGGAAATTCGTTTCCCCTCTTCAATCGTCTTCTCTTTACCGCTCACATCCACCTGCAACTCCTCAGGCACCTCACGGTTCGTAAGTCCCATGAGAAAGGTGACGATAGCTTCTCGCTCTCCGTCCGCCCATTCGTACTGGGGCATTTTCAACTTTGATCGGTAAGATAGATCGGGCACACCGTAGTTGAAAGACCGTGGATGTTTGAGTTTCTGATCCATCCACGACCAGCGGTTATGTTCGAGTAACCAGCCTTTCTTCCGAAGCTCTTTCTTCAGTTCCGATCGCTTCGAGAGCTTGTGCTTGTCGAGATTCCCAAAGCTGAACATAAACAGGGGCTTGTTTCCGACGGAACTGGAACCGGTGAGAGAAGCCCCAACCTTCCCGGTGTCCTCCAGTCCATTGATCGCATGGCAGTTTGCACAGCCTCTCATGCGTATCATCTGTTCACCGAGCCATACCATCTTTCGCTTATACGGATCGTCGTATTTATCCAGCGTTTTGCGGATGTCAGGAACGTGCTGAAGTAACTGGTTTTCATTTTTTACCGAATCTCCACTCATCACTTTTATCACCCGTTCGACCCGGTCCGTCGGGTGATTGACAGACAGCTGCTGTCTTATCAGCTCGTCAAGGGTCTCCGAGTTTTCTTCCGGTTGAGGAACCTCTACCTCAAACTCCTCCTCATCACGAATTCCCCTGAATTTCTCATCGGTCATGATGTATTCCGTGATATCCAGGGCCTGCTGTTTCGTCAGGTGAAGATTGGGCATCCGGGCATGCTCATCGTATCGTTCCGGATCACGGATCCAGTTGTACAGCCATGTTTTGAACTGTTCTTCCTGTCCGGCGGCTTTCTCAGCTATCGTCCCAAGGTCAAATCCGTATCCAAGGGGCCAGTTTTCCTCCTTGTTGCTGAACGAAAAATCCTTGTTCACACCGTGGCAACCTTTACAACCGGTCTTCTCGAAGAGATTTTCCCCTCTGCTCGCATCCGCCTGAAGACCGTCCGGAATGGATTCCCATTCCTCGGGTTTCTCTGACTGCTCCCAGAGGTACTCCCGAACGGAAAGCATCTCTACACGGTTGAACGCCGGAAATTCTTTAGATGGGTCATCTATGCCCTCAAGCCCAAGACCTTTGGCGCTATCATTGGTAAGCCCGTAAAAATCAGGCATTCGGGAATGTTTGAACGCATTTGGCTCGCGGAGCCATTTATAGACCCATTCTTTATCCAACTTCGTGGTCATTTTTTTAAGACTTGGACCGGGATTGGGCAGGTCCTCAAACCCTTCTATGTTATGACAGCCGTAACACCCTTTTCGGCGAACTAATTTTTCACCACGGTTCAGATCCTCAGCAAACGGAACCGTCTCCTGTTCTTTGTGACATTTCTGGCAGGAGGCCTCCAGATGTTTCTCCGGTGTCATCGGCTTGTGCCAGTGTTCCTGCTTCTCCCAATCGTATTTTTTCTTCCACTTTTTCCTCTCTTCTTCATTACTTGGGGTATGAGCAGCTCGAGCGAAGTCAAGTTCCCGGCCTCGCCCTTTGTGACAGATCGTGCACCCGTGTTCCGTCAGCGGATGAGGTGAATTCGCACCGATGAACAGATCCAGCTTGGGATGGGTCTGATAAACGGACAGACCTTCTTCCTCAAATTTTTCTTCCCGTTTTTCCCAGATTTTTTCATTCCGGTCAAGAAGCTGCGAACGTCGATTTAGAAGATCCTCCTGGCTGAGCTGTTTCAGATCCTCGTAATTCCAGTCACCGAGATCACTGTAATCCGAATCCGAAAACTCTTCACGTCGGGAATTATCAACAATCTGTTTCCCGGTCCGATTATACAAAATTTCGTCTATAGCACTTACCTTTTTCTCGATGGACTGATTGGAGAGATCCTCGTGTTTATTGTCGAAGTAC
Organism: uncultured Planctomycetia bacterium; assembly: GCA_964594615.1. Taxonomy (GTDB): domain Bacteria; phylum Planctomycetota; class MHYJ01; order CAYXQY01; family CAYXQY01; genus CAYXQY01. The sequence continues at coordinate 6,647 of CAZQNZ010000015.1, read as the reverse complement.
GCATCGAAATCACGCACGCTTTCATATCCGGGCCGGTCGATGTTGATGTGACACGTCTGACAGCGATCCACCTTACGGGTTTTGGTGTAGTGATAGTCATCCTTGATGTGCTCCAGCACCAGCTGCTTGGGTTTGATGGTGGGGCTGGCGAAGTTTAGAATCGGAGCATTTCGAATCTGTGTGGGGGTCGCATCCGGATTGAGGGAGTTCAGTTCAGTTTTGAGACTCGCAATCTGATTTTTCTTCGAATCAATTTCGCGCTCCAGAGAAAGCACCGGTTCCAGCAGGGACTCATATCGATTGACCTGCCTCTGCTTTTCTTCCTTTTTCTGGACCAATTTTGAGATTTCCTTCTTTTGCTGGGTGATCTTTTTCTGGAGACCTGGATCCGGCGCCCCCTCTTCACGGATATGCAGTTCCTGTTGGGCACGGAACTGTCGTAGTTTCGAATTTGATTTTGCTCGCCGTGATTCCGACTTGTCGAACTCCTTCTTCAGTCGTTCGAGACGATTTTTCAGATCTTCGATGGTCTCTTCCGAACGGGCATTATCAAAGTTGTTCTGATATTTCGTGAGAACCTTCTTTTCAACATTTTCAATTTCATTGCGGAACTGCTGAATATCGTTGCGATTCTCCGCAATCTGGCCCTCCAGATCGTCAACCTGTTTCAAGTAACGAATCTGATAACCTTTCTTCTGGACCGTCTTCCACGGTCTGTAATAATCATCCAGAATGAGCCAGATAGACGCCCCAAGCAACAGGAGTGAAGCCAGGGCGAACATCCAGTGCATAAACGGATAGGAAAAGTGATAATCTTCTCGCAGTATCGCCATTTGTCCAGCCTTTCTGTTCGATTAGATGTTGATGACTTGCTCGATATTTACGATGTACTTCAGGCTCAGTGTCCACCGAAGGAACTGCTTGATCGGGATGGCCATCATGATGAGAAACAGCTGAATGAAAATAATCCAGCGGACGAGCCCAATCTTGCGAAATACTTTTCGCATATACGGTACGGTCGCAAGCAGGATGGGCGGAATGCCAACTAGATAAAACACAACGAGGAAAATACCCGGTAACTCCCGTACGTACCAGGCCTGTGGTAGGACATCCTGCCCGAGCATCCCGCCCCAGAAAAGTTCAGCAAAATCCACATTGGTCATGGCGGGAGACTTCGTGGTGTTCCAGTTCTCAAAGGGGCCAAAGAAATTCCAGTTCGGCCCCCGTAAAAACGTTCCCATCACGATATAAACGAGCCAGAACACCAGATAACCCAGCAGGAAAAGAAAGATCGCCATGGGGCGCTGGGACACCGTGTAATACCCCGAACCTCGAGGATTCATATCGATGTATGGAATGGCCATCAGCCCGATGATGATCAGCGTGGGGAGAACCACTCCGGCAAACCACGGATCAAAATAAACCAGCATCTCCTGAAGGCCAAGAAAGTACCACGGGGCTTTGGACGGGTTGGGCGCGTGTGTGGGATTCGCAGGCTCCTCGAGCGGAGCGGGGACAAGAATGGACCAGACGATCAAAAAAACCAGTACGAGTATGGCCGTGATAAATTCGACGTACACCAGATCCGGCCAGCAAAAGATCTTTTCATCCGATTCCGTTTTCTCAAGCGGGGGCTTCCCGTTTTCGATCCGTTCATCATTGACAGCTGCCTGGCGCAGGGCGAGCCAGAGGGTAAAGTACGTCAGAATCATCAGCATGACAATGGGAACGTTGTCCGCTTTGGTGATCAAGCTGCGAAAATTGCGATCCCCTTCAATGACCCCGGGAATACCGAAGACGGCGAACCCCATGAACAATGTAAAGATAATGGGAGGGATGACCGCGTATTTCGGTTTCGTCCATGTGCGGTAATATTTGAACGCCAGGAGAAACAGCACAAACGCCCCCAGGAACACCCAGTAGGGCTCGCTGGCGGCATTCACTGCCCACTTGAACGATCTCGCTGCAGATTCTAGGAATTCAACCAACGTCGCCTCCAGATCAACATCGAATTCAAATGTCCAGATCTACCCTTCATGAGTGACAAATCTAGAATTACTCCGGTCCCGAAATCATGCCATCTTTTCGCACCCGCCAGAAATGGATCGCCATCAAGAAGCCGGCAACGAGCGGAAGCACAACACAATGGAGCACGTAAAATCGAAGCAGGGATGGACCGGAGACCTGATCCGAACCGAGGAGGAAATACCTCGCGTCGGCCCCGGAATGCACGAATGGAACCCCGTTGAATTGGAGTAGCTGAGCACCGGGTCCCTGATGTCCGAGAAACGGAGTGGCACGAGCCATATTGGCCCCCACCGTGATGGCCCACATGGCAAGCTGGTCCCAGGGGAGAAGATAACCGGTAAAGCTCAGCAAAAAGGTCACAACAAGCAAAACAACCCCGATGCACCAGTTAAACTCACGGGGGGACTTGTAAGATCCTGTCATAAAGACGCGAAACATGTGTAGCATGACCGCCATAACCATACCGTGCGCCGCCCACCGATGCATTTCACGCATCACACCGAGGGGAACGTCGTTCCGAAGATATTCAATGTCGTGATATGCCCGCTGTGGCGTCGGATGATAATAGAACATCAACAAAAAACCGGTGACCGTCAGCACCAGAAATAGAAAGAATGTGATCCCCCCCATTCCCCATGTGTAACGAAGACGAAGGGCGGAGCGACGTGTGCGAACGGGGTGAAGATGCAGGAACACGTTCGACAGCATCGTCAGCGACCGATTACGGGGGGTGTCAGGAAATCCATGTCTGAATATGGATCGCCAGACCTGCGTGCTGGCCACGTAATCCCTCGTCTTTTCCCAGAGCGTCTTATCGTCTCTCTCGAACATAGAAATCGTTACCGTTAATCAAAATCCATCGACAAACCGGAGAAGATCAAGGAAGGTTCAGGTCAAACCTGCCTGTGAATCGGGAAGGAACGCATCCGGATTGGTCCATTCAGCATGATCGAAGGTTGTACTTTTGTCCACCGTGATGAGACCATCGGCGGCCCTCGTAATTTTATATCGCGCCATGGGTTTCGGAGCCGGTCCTTCAAAGTTGATGCCACTCTTGTAAAAGCCGCTCCCGTGGCATGGACATTTGAAAATCGACTGCGAATCGAGCCAATTAGGGGTGCACCCCAGATGCGTACACTTCGCCTGAAGTGCGAAGAATCCGGGTTTCTTGTTCGCTACGTCATTCTGTGTCCGGATGATCCACGCCCGTTTCGTCGCTTTGTACTTCGTTTCCACAACTCCGGATGAATACTCGGCCGGATATCCCGCTTTGAATGTTTGAGGCGGATTAAAATTCACATTTGGCATCATGTAGCGAGCACCCGCTACCGAACAAGCCCCGATTCCCCCGGCAAACGTCGCCCAGGCAACCCCAAATACGGAGGGTACATACTTCAGGAAAGAGCGCCTTGAATAGCCCTCCTCTTCCTGCTGTTTTTTCTTTAATCGTTTCTTTTCAGCCTTTGCAAGGTGCTTGCCCTGTTCCTCCTTCCACTCAGGACTTCCCTTCTTGGGTTCCTCAGCATCCGTCTCCTCGGGCTCACCCTGCTCCGAATTGGTCGATGATTCACTCATTAGGACTGTTCTTCAATAAAGATAAAACCTTCCTGGCTTCTGCACGAAGGGGGCGGGTCGTCGTCTGACTTGAATGAATGATGGTGCGGAGTTCTGACCGAATTTGATTGACGATTCTATCACGTGATTTTACCGGTTTCAAGAATGCCATTTGAGCTGAATGGTGTTCCAGAAAGCGTCGTATTCCACGCACGGCACTGGTCTGCATGCGATTCACATGATTCATACGATCGATCTGCTGATTTCGGTCTTTCTGCTCTTCACCTGAGGCCGGTGTGCCCCACATGGGATGGTTTGTCGCAGAGGGCAACTCAAAGTCGGTTTCCTGTATTTGCCTTGACACGTTTTCACGGTTGAGATAGTCCAGCAGCGTCTGTACGACACGCATAGCGGGGATCTCGGATAGGTCGTCAAACCGCGCTAGCGCGATGGCCGCATTCAGCTTTACATGTGGGATTCGATCATTTAACCGCTTGACCAGCAGCGGGATGAGCGTGCGATCCTTGAGCCGTCCCGCTGCATACACCGCCGACTGACGGACTGCGGCGTTTTCCGTATCAAGGTGATCTCGAATAACATCTGAAGAACTCGGTTTCCCAATGTCGCCGAGTGCCTTGAGAAGCATGACTTTCACGGCAGCACTTGTTGTGCTCCCAAGCGTACGCTCTATCGGCTCCGCGGCGTCCCGATCCCCCACCGTTCCCAGTATCTGTGCCAGGTAAATTTGCAATTGCTCGTTGGTGGTGGATGACAGCTCTTTCCGCAGCGGTTCCAACTGGTTGGTTTCACGCAGTTCGTTCCCCAGTTCTTTATTCACCTGCACTCGTTTCCCCAGTTGAGCTGCGGCCACCCATTGATCTCGTCCTCCTCCGCTCGTGACGCGAGTGACAAGTTGATTGACGGATTGTCCGGTGGTGAAAAGAGAACGTATCCCGATGAATATGAGCACGACGACTCCAACGATAACAGCGGGTACAAGGAATGCCTGAAAAATATGATAGAGCGATACCGAAGTAGGCTCGGGCTGCTCCTCCTCCTCTTCGTCACCGTCAAGTTCCGAAAGACGTACGGCCGGATCCGTCCATTCCCCGTCGGGGTCCTGCTCATGATCCGACTCGCTCTCATTGGGATCTGACATGATGGAATGATGAGATGTGAGGCTGGAAAGGCACGAATGGAAGGTTAATAATACTATTACCATTATAAGCTAAGCCATTCTTTCGAACAATCAGGAAAACTCTTCTCTTTGTTGTAAAATTCGAGGATCATTCATGGAAATATCCGGACTGGATCAGGTGAAATCATCGGCTGCCGGCCGACTGGTTCCGGTATATGGCGAACGCCCCCTTGACCACGATGCTCTGGAATACTTCAAAAAAATTTCGGACTACGGTCGATCCGAACACAGTATTCTTCTCGAAAGCACCGATATCATCTCAAAATATGGGGAAAAAAGTATCGGCTCAGCTCACCCCTGCCTGAACATCCGTGGTCGCGGGGCGACGTTCACGATACGGGCTCTGAACGATCTCGGGGAACGCTTCCTTCACCATCTTGAACCGGATCTGACCTTCTGCGATGACCTGACCGTCGAACCGGACCGGATCTCCGGTCAACTGGAACCGGATCATTCCATTCAAAACGAGGAAGAACGGCTGAAAGCGGTCACCCATGCGGATCTTCTGAGGTCGATTGCGTTCAAATTAACCCCTTTATCGAAACCGTTCACGGTGTACGGCGGCCTGTTTGGTATGATTGGCTACGATTTCGTTGATCAGTTCGAAAAGCTGGACGGGGACCAGGAAGACCTCCTCAACGAACCCGATTACGAACTGAATTTCTACGACAACCTATTCCTGATTGACCACAAAACCGAACGAATGGTCTTCATTTCCTGTGCTCTCATTTTCGAAGGCACGGACCGCACACGAGAAATTGAGCGCTGTCGAGCGGTGTTGAACCGGTATAAATCCGCACTTTCGAACGACCTTCCCGACTCCCGATCCTTCCCTGATCGAAATGGAGAGATCACCTCCGATACGTCCAGGGAGGAATTCATCGATATCGTCTCCTCCCTGAAGGATCATGTGCTCAAAGGGGATGTCTTTCAGGTCGTTCCCTCCCGCACCTTCATCAAACCCTACTCCTCCGAACCGCTCGACATCTACTCGGCATTACGTGATCTCAACCCGAGTCCGTATATGTTTTATACAAATCACAGCTCCGGGATGTTACTCGGAAGCAGCCCGGAAACCTGTCTGAAAGTGGAAGGGGATCACCAGAAAAAAGTAGAAATCCGACCAATCGCCGGAACGAAGCAGCGCGGGATCGTTGACGGTGAAGTCGACCCGGACCTGGATTCCCGATACGAGACGGCCCTCAAGACGGATCGGAAAGAGCTCGCCGAACACACCATGCTGATTGACCTCGCGCGGAATGACGTTGCACGGGTATGTAAGCCCGGTACTCGTTACTGTGATAAACCATTTTCCATCGAGAAGTATTCGCATGTTCAGCACATCGCCAGCAACGTGTCCGGTATCCTCCGGGAGGACCTCGACGCTCTGCACGCTTATCTGGCCTCCATGAACATGGGAACCCTCACCGGAGCGCCCAAAGTGCGAGCGATGAAATTGCTCCGTCAGTATGAAAAGACGCGACGTGGATTCTACGGTGGAGCCATTGGATACCTCACCCCCTCCGGTGATTTTGATTCCGCCATCGTCATCCGAAGCATGAGTTTAAAAAACGATCGTGCGCATGTTCGAGCAGGCGCGGGTGTCGTGTACGACTCCATTCCGGAGAAGGAGTTCGAAGAAACGCGGAACAAGGCCCATGCTGCCCTTCAAGCCATCGACATCGCGGATGAGCGATAGCTCCAGGAGGCTGTTGAAAAACCCTTGTAGCGTCAGTGCGGAGGCATTTTTCCGTCCGCAAGGAGAAAAGCACAGACGATGCAGAGGGAGCATCGTCGAGCATTTTCGACGCAGCGGACGTGTCAAATGCACCGCATTCGAAAGAACGGGAACGTTCATATTATCAGT
>CAZQNZ010000014.1:0-29831 GCA_964594615.1 uncultured Planctomycetia bacterium | reverse complement strand
CGAAGACTATCGAGCCGATCACGTTCGTTTTCTGGAAGGGGTGGTTCGATCATGAGGGATGATGGTCGGATTTAAGGACAGGCAGAGGAGAATTGGGAATACGTTGAGAATGGTCCGCATATTACGTGAGTTTATGGTACGTGATATTTACTCAAATTAGAAATTATTTGTGAGATGGATGATCGATTTCCGGGGATGGACGCTCTAGAGACCGAAACTGCATCCAGCAAGATGGGATGGAATCCGCCGGAAATCAAACCGGCATTCGAACATCAGGCCCTGGTTCGAAATTGTGCTGGAAAAGGTTTAAATTACTCTCCATTTCTCGTTCCGAATTTTGTTCATTCCAGAGATGCCGAATCAATGTGTCAGGTCGTTTCGTTCGGAGAAACGATGGTGATGCTGGACCCGGTCGAAAACGGCCCTCTGAAGTATATCCATACGTTTCGGAAAAAGATAGGCGGTGCGGAAAGCAATTTTTCGATTGGGATGTCCCGTCTCGGCCACGACGCTGGATGGTTTTCCAAACTGGGGGATGATCCGTCGGGCGCGTACATCCGCTCGGTCATCGCTGGTGAAGGTGTTGATACGCAACAGGTGATCTTAACGGAAGAAGCGCCCACCGGGGTCATGTTTAAGGAGCGCATCTCGAACAAGGAGACACATGTGCATTACAACCGGGCGGGATCCGCGGCGAGTCAGATGTCGCCGGAGGATCTGCCGGAGGATTACATCAAAGGAGCTGAGCACCTGCATGTGACCGGTATCACCCCGATTCTGTCCCGGAGTTGCCGGAAGACGGTGGATCGGGCGTTTGAACTGGCAAACGATGCGGATGTGCGCGTTAGCTTTGATCCTAATGTTCGAATGAAGCTCTGGGAGGGAGAAGAGACCCGGGAGACGCTGTTAGAGTTTATGGATCGGGCGGACGTGGTGATCATCAGTGTAGATGAGGCGGACCAGTTATTGGACGAACGGAAACCGGATCACATTGCCGATCGTGTGTTGTCGGAGCGGCCGGAGCTTGTGGCCGTGACGATGGACGATGAAGGTGCCCGGGCGTTTACCGAACAACAATCCGCTGATCATCCTGGATTTGAGGTAGATGTGGTGGATACGGTGGGCGCGGGGGATGCGTTTTGTGCCGGTTTTGTCTCTGCGCTGCTTGATGAGGAGCCCCTGGAGGAAATGGTCGTTCGCGCGAACCTCTGCGGTGCATATGCCACAACGGTTCCCGGGGACATCGAAGGGTTGCCCACGAGGGAGGATCTGTCCTCCATTCGCGACGGATCGAAAGTTCTCAGATAACGATGTTTCGGTACCATGCTTGATGAGCTTAAGGAGCAGAAGGTGATCGCTGTGGTGCGGGGGTTCGACACCGGTACGAGTGTGGAAATTGCCACCCAGTTACGTCGAGCCGGCGTACGACTAATTGAGATTACCATGGATTCTCCGCATGCGGTGGAGTCCATCGAGAAACTGCATGAGACGTTTGATGACGTGATTCCCGGGGCGGGTACAGTTCGATCCGAGGAGGCCGTTCAGCGCGTCAAACAGGGGGGGGCACAGTTCGTTCTGTCACCGGTTCTGGATGAAGAGGTCGTGACGGCCGGACGGGAGAATCAACTGACGGTGATTCCCGGTTGTCTGACACCGACTGAAATGATGCGGGCGCACAAGCTGGGTGCGGATGCCATCAAACTCTTTCCCGCATCCAGCATGGGAGCGGATTATCTGCAAGGGATCACGGGACCGCTTCCGGACATGACATTTGTGCCCACCGGCGGCGTCGATGATCGGAATGCCGCGCAATTTATGGATGCCGGGGCATCGGCGGTTGGGGTTGGATCGTTTTTAACCGGACAGGTCGAACAGAAGGGCGTCGAGTCCGTGTACCACCGCGCGGAGCGGTTACTGGACACTTTTTAACTGTCGGCTACGGGGTCCCAGTACGCGTCCAGGGTCTCTTCGCTGTCATCCTCGGGACGCCAATCGACCTGGTTTCGATAGGTATGGATCCGGCGGCTGTTATCGGAAATGCCGTACAACAGCTCAAAGTTGTCTTCCTGTTCGTCCGGGTTCAGATCAATCAGGTGCCGCAACAGGCGTCCGCAATCGTCATGGCTCAGATAGACGGAGGGGTAGTAGTTCACCGGTTCATGAGCGCCGGGGTAGTCCGGGTTGTCCTCCGGATTTACACCTCCGAACCGTACGCAGGTGACAAACAGATCCTCCTCTGCGTGAGCCCGTCCCCGGTACTCCATCAATCGTTTGCACCACCCATAGAGAGAACCCGGTTGCCGACCTTCGAATCCGATTCGTTCGTTTTCGGAGAGCTCCTCTGCTGTTTTCTCCCCTCTGGCGATGGCCCGGTACGGTTGCTCGGCATAGATGGGGTCCAGGTAAATCGCGTGAATGCTGCTGGCGGATATCACGGTACGAACCTGTGTTTGGCCGGCCGCCGCGTAGATGTTTTCAAACATCGCGCGGTTCTCAATCCGGGCTTGTTCCGTGTTGTAGTTTTCATCCATGTTCCATGCCAGGTGGATGACCACGTCCTGATCCGCCAGCAGATCAAGGAGTCGCTGCTGTTCAGTAGCGAGGTTGATGCGGTACCCATTTGCCCGCTGTTCGATGGCGTCTGATAAACCAAGAAGGGTCAGATTGTGGTGTGGTTCGAGCTGATCGATGGCGACTTGACCGATGGTCCCGCCTGCGCCGGTAATGACAATATTTTCAGACATCTCGACGAATCACGATCGAAATGGGGTGAGGAGCCGAGGCGAAACTTGTTAAAATTTGCCGTATTTCTCATAGGCGTCGAGGGGATCCATGCCCTTCTCCACGGCCTCCCGAACGTCGTTCTCCGTTTGGGCGATCTCTTCCGCTTCGCGCAATACGGATTCACAATGCTCTTTCGGGACGACCACGACACCATCCACATCACCGATAAGAAGGTCACCGGGTCGGACGTTGACCCCGCCCACGACGGTCTCGACGTTCCAGTCAAGAAGTTCCCAGCGTGGAACGGCATCCGCGGGCGTGTTGTACCGGCGGAAAACGGGAAAATCCAGCTCGAGGATTCGGTCCACGTCTCGCACACCGCCGTCGATGACGGCTCCCCGCACGCCCCGAGTTTCCAGGGCGGTTGCGGAGAGTTCACCGAGGTGCGCGAATTGATCGTCGTTTGCGTCGTACGCCAGTGCCGTTTCAGCGGGGGCGTCGCTGAGCATGTTCAGGATCTTGCGGATGTTTTCCTCCGGATCCACGCTTCGATTGGCCCGGCCCACGATTGGAAACGCGATGCCGGCCAGTTGCATGTCCTGAGTCAGGGGAGCGATTTTCGGATGCATGGTTTGATCCTCCAATCCGCGGTCGTCGAGCACGTCGGCGACGGCCCCCGGATAGAGGGCCTGGTACCGATCACAGAGTTCACTTCGAGGAATCTCCTCTGACATGGTCGGGTATACGTATTCTAAACAGGTGAAACGTCCGTTCAGGAGGTCATTGTACAGGAATCATACCCGGGAAGTTCTATTTCTTCCTCAATCAAGTCCACGACCACGGCCGCCGTCCAGGTAAAATCGTTGATGCCTTTGCCTTCTCCTGTGGTGGGACTGTAATATTCACGGAAGCCTTCTTGGTCAATAAGCAGAAGGAAATTGTCTTTAATGAGTTGAGCGGTTTCGTGGCGATCGTAGTTGCGCAGGCCACAGTAGATCATCCAGGTGGTCATCGCCCACACAGGTCCTCTCCAGTACCGTTCCATGGAGAAATCATCGTGTGCAAAGCTGGTGGTCGGGATCACGGGCACGATACACTGGCCCTGACAGAACTGGAACGACTCGACGGCCTCTATCAGCGGAGCGGCTTCATCCGGTGAAAGGATGCCGGCAAACAGGGGAACCAGACTGACAATTGTGGCTTCCTGGATGTGTTTTCCGGCAATCAGATCGTAGTTGAAATAATGTTTGCTGTCCGGGGGCTGGAAATTGTCCGAAAAGTTGTCCTGAATCCGGTGCTGCCAGCTTTTCAGTTGATCGATATACGCCGGGTCCATCGAGAGGTCCTGACCGATTTCGATCATGCAGCAATTCGCCAGGTAGAGTATGCTCGTGTTCAGCAGGTCTTTAAATTTGAACGGGTGATCATTTTCGATTTTGCGATTGTCGTAGTTATGTTCCCGCATGCGGTGCAGGAGGTAGATGAAACAGTCGTAAAATTCTTTCGGCGGGCGCTCCCCGGGGCTGTCCACAAATTTTAAATCCTTCCGTTCATACGCCGGCACGTTCGAGGTATCCAGACGCGCAAGGGCATCGTCAAATACCGGGAGGTCATCCATGCATTCCCAGGGATGATAAATCGTGACAGCTCCGGACTCTTCCGGGTCCCGGTACGTCATGAGAAATCGGTGAAACTCAAAAACCCGTGAGTACATGGCTCGAACGTACTCGCGCACCTGATCACGATCCGAACCGGAGTTGAAAAGGTAGTACAGACCGATGGCCTGAGTGGGGGCCTGAATCATGCCGGAGGTTTCTGTGTGCTCCGGCGCCTCCTCGGACCGGTGGACGTCGTAGAATTCCGGCCCCGGGAAATAACTTGTTTCACGCTGATTAAACACGATGTGGGGAATCATGCCATTGTCCCACTGTGCATCGAGCAAATGTTTCAATTCCTGCATGCCTTTCTCCATGTCAAAACAGGAGTAGGCGGAGGCCACGACAGGTGTGTCCCAGCCCCAGTGGTGCGGATACAGGCCGGGACCCGGAACGGTGTATTCGCCGTTCCAGTTTTTGTACATCAAGTCTTTTGCTTTCCGGAGGAGTTGCTGATTCTGCTTTTCGGCATCTCTGTCGCTGGATGAGGTCTCGGGTGAGTTCACAGCGGAAACGTGCAAGAAATCAACTCAAAGACACATACGGACTTCAATTTTATACGAATGCACAAGCCATGACAATTTCATGAAGGTGCCATCCGGGGTCGAATATGCGCGCGCTGACGGCAGTACACGCGGCTTATAAAAGGAGTTGAAGGAGGGAACGAATTCAGCAAGGGTGGGATCATCCCGGAGACGGAGCATGTGCTAACGAGGGTTATTCAGGAAGGTCGATATCATCCAGCAGGGGAAGATCCTCCGGTCGATCTACGTCACGGAGGGTTTGAAGTCTATGGACATCGAGTTCAGATTGTTGGGCTCGATGCATGGTTTGATCGAACACATTACTGGAACCCCAATTGATGTCTGAGAACAGATGGGATTCCATTGAGGAAAGGCCGATGAGATAGTAACCGCCATCCTGTGCGGGACCCAGGACAAGATCATTGGACGTAAGTTTCTGGAACCCTTCACGGACGATATCGGACGTGACCCCGGGGCAGTCCGTTCCGATAATCACGGTGCGACGGTGTCCGGATTCAAATGAGGTTTGAAATGCATTGCGCATGCGCTTTCCGAGATCCGATCCATGTTGTTCAGAGAAAAACACCGCCTCCGACATCGGCTCAAGCCACGTCCGCACCTCCTGCTCTCCGGTACCCGACCAGCAGACGGTGATGCGGGTTTGATCCGATGCTACGGGGGACAATTGATGGATTAAAAATTCCGTCATGCGGCGTTGCAGGTCCGCTGCCTCCTCCCTGCCAAGTGCCGGTATCAGGCGGGTCTTGGTGGTTCCTGGCCGCGGGTATCGAGTAAATATTCGCAGTTCGTTCGGCTCGACATGTCCACTCATGGCCGGTCACAGTTCGTGATGCGAAGTGGTTTCGTGATTGGTCTCGGCGATCTCAGGAAGAAGAGCCGTGCGTGAAAGACTGACGGAGGAGGGATTGGGTCGTAATCCTCAGCATCGTCCGTGATCAGGACGATTTGATCGCAAGTACAGAAGCGTCTTTCTCAACCGGTGCTTCTCCCCGGAACGACGTCAGGTCCTGATCCAGCTGAGAAACCATTTTTTCCGCGGACGTCGATGCACTGGTCTGAATCACATGATGCATCCGGTCTGATCCGAATTCTTCCCCCTGTTCATTCCGGGTTTCCGTGACGCCTTTCGAATGTAAAATGACGGCGTCTCCCTGGTTCAGAACAACGTTCCGGGATTCGAGATACTCATTGAACCGGCGGTCCCCGGTGAGCCCGGCCGATATGCCGGTCAGGTCGATGCTGGACAGGTTTCCGGATTTCTGATTCCAGAAAACAGGCGAGGTTTTTCCCGCCGAAGCGAGCTCCATGGTATTGTCGGCGGTGTTCAGGCGACCGAGCAGGATCGTTGCATACATGGAGCGATTGATGTCGTTGGTGATGAAGCGATTGAGCTGGATCAGCATTTCTCGCGGATCCGACATCTGTTTCAGCAACACATGCAGGGTGCTTCGTATAATAATCATGACAAGCGAAGCGGATACGCCCGTGCCGGAGACCTCCGCCATGGTGAACAGGTATTCGTCGTCATTAATGGGAATTACGTCGGTGTAATCCCCATCAATGTGAGGAGCTGCTTGTTGAAAGCGGCTCACCTCGCATCCGTTCACCTGCGGTATCTCCTGATTCATTAGTTTTTGCTGAATGTCCCGGGCCCGCATCATTTCTTCTTCCGAGTAGATGGACGCCGCCTCCTCATCCGTGGTTTGAGATGACGGGAATAGTTTGTCCACCGCTGATGTGAACTGTTCCTCCTGAACGGGCTTTTCCAGAAACTCGATCGTGGGGTAGGTGACGATCTCGTACGCATCCCGAAACTGGGGATACTTCGTACAAACAATCACCGGTGGAGGATGTTCGAGGGTGGTGAGATCCTCCAGGAGCTCAAGACCCGTTTTCCCAGGAATTTTAATTTCGAGGATAATCAGATCAATGTCCTCGTCCGCGTTGATTGCTCGCCATGCTTCGTATCCATCTTCGTGCAGATCGAAGAAATAGTTCAGGTTGGACAGGTAGATCAGGTATTGGTCGTATTTTTCGTCATTGTCCGCGATTAAAATCTGGTGGGAGGGATTCTGGTAGGGGGTGTTTGAGAGCAGGGCGTTGAACAGGGAGGCCAGTTCACTGGCACTGGATTCCTTGCCGGACATGTTGGTGAACTGACTCATTTCTTCCACAGCGGAGGCCGTCACTTCCACGACGTCGTCCCCGCCGGGTGCAACGGATTCCATCATATGGCTGATCTGATCCATGGACGCCGTTCCTTTTCGAATTTCCCGGGCCAGCACCAGTCCCCGGGCCCGGGGCTGGACGTTTTCGAGCAAGAAATCGGCCGGGTCCTCCATTGTTTCTGCCTGATCCATGAGCAGTTCTCTGGGACCATCTTCGAGCTCGTTTACGGAACTGGCAAGGTGCGACTTGATCTCATCGAATGACGTGCCATCGCCCAGGCCCAGTTTGATCATAAACTGAACAAGGAACTGCTTCGCCGGTTTATCCGGGATTTCTTCCCCGTCCTCTTCCGCCTCCTCCACCGCGCTGGAAATGAGTTGCATGATGGCCTCAATGCCGGTTTTGGCCGGGTCCGGTTCACTCTCGAGGTTTAATTCATCCGAGAGCTCCGTAATCCATTCATAGATAATTTCCGGATCGGGATCGGAGGAGAGGAGGTTCTTCAACGCTTCCGTCTTTGATTCAATCGTAGAAAACGGGCTGTCCTCGTCGCCGTCTTCTTCGCCGGTGTCCGAATCCGAATCATCCTCCGTTGATTCTTCTTCCCCGCTGTCCATCGTCGAATCAATCGGGGCTTGCTGGTCATGAGATGTGCTGTACTGTACCTCGAGCTCGTCGATCTGAATCTGGTTCAGGGGTTGGAGGTACTCGTCGTTGATTTCGTCGTCGGTGAGCAGGTCGCCGGGGGGGGTGGTAAGCAGTTCAAGAAATGAACTGAACTCCTGTTCCGTCACGCCTCTCTTAATCACCACGCTTCCGATCTTTCGTTTTTCAAACGCCTCGATCAACTGTTCGGAGGCTTGATTATCTTCAATCGGGGCTTCCTGAATCAGCAGACGGTCGTTATCGACACCGATGATGCATTTGGGTTGATCGGCGAGGAAGGCATGAACCAGGTCTGTGCACTCGGATATATTTTCCGTTACCCGGGGGTGGTCCACCGGATAAAACTGCATCGCCTTCGTGGTTCGTACGATGGATCGGGCGATTTCTGTCAGATCTACTTTTTGATCAGTATCGTCTCGGATGGCAGTAAAGCACGTTGAAAATTAAAAAAATGCTATCTCCGAATGTCCGAAACAGCAACCGGACTATAAGAGGCCAACCTGAGTATAAATGATACGACTTTTGACAGTATCTGTCAATCATTACATAAGGCAGGCGACTGAGCAGTAGCGTTCACCGTCACCGTATGAGCGATGTCAACGGTTGAATGGAAAATAAATTTCATATTTCAAATAATAGGGAAGCCTATGAGCTGACGGTCGAAGCGGGGGGATACTCGCATATACACTCCCTCCCGTCGCCATCGCAATCATTTCATGTCTAAGATTTATTCATCATACCGGAGGTTTCCTCGGACATGTCGTACGATGCAATCGTTCTCGGCACCGGGCAGGCGGGAAAACCACTTGCCTTTGATTTGGCTGAAGAGGGGTGGCAGGTGGCGGTAGTGGAACGGGATCACATCGGTGGATCATGTATTAATTACGGATGTACCCCCACAAAAACCCTCGTGGGGAGTGCGCGGGTCGCGTATCTCGCAAGACGGTCCGACGATTACGGTATTCGAACCGGTTCCGTTCAGCCGGAGATGGACGAGATCGTCGATCGGAAGAAGCGGGTCGTGAAGCAGTTCCGCTCGGGTTCCGAACGGGCTCTGGAGAACAACGAACGAATCGATCTGTTCCGTGGAAATGGATCGTTCGTTGATAATGATTCGTTACATGTCGAGGGAGATCAAGAACGAACCATCACCGCCGATCATGTGTTCATCAACACCGGGCAGGTGGCACGGGTACCTGACATTGAAGGCCTGTCATCGGTTCCGTATCTCACCAACAAGGGGGTGATGGAACTCGATGATGTTCCGGATCATCTCCTGGTGGTTGGAGGGGGGTACATCGGACTGGAGTTCGGTCAAATGTTCTGCCGGTTCGGGGCGGACGTGACGATCATTCAGCGATCCAATCAGCTTGCTCCACTGGAGGACCCGGACATCGCAGCCGATATTCGTGAAGTGCTTGAGGAGGACGGGATCGATGTCCGACTTGAGGCGGAGGCGTCCGTTGTACGTGAAACGGACGGCGGCATAACCGCTGAACTGGATACAGAGGAAACAACCGAATCAATAACCGGTTCGCATTTGCTCCTTGCCGCCGGGCGAGTGCCGGCCACGGATCAGCTCGGGCTCGAAAACACCGGGGTTCAAACCAATGATCGCGGGGAGATTCAGGTGAACACCCGTCTGGAAACGGACGTGAATGGCGTTTACGCCATGGGCGACGTGAAAGGAGGACCCGCCTTCACACATATTTCATACGATGATTATCGTGTGGTTCGGGATAATTTGTTGAACAATGCTCAGCGTACGATTGATGACCGAATGGTTCCGTACACGATCTTTACCGATCCCGAGCTCGGACGAATTGGTCTGAACGAAACTCGTGCAGAAGAGCGCAGTCAGCCGTATCGAGTTGCAACGATGCCCATGACGCGAGTGGCACGGGCGATTGAATCCGGTGAGACGAGAGGGCGAATGAAGGTGCTGGTTGACCCCGAAACCGACGAGGTACTCGGGGCATCCATATTCGGAATGAATGGGGGCGAAATTGCCTCGATGATTCAGATTGCCATGATGGGGGAGCTGCGGTATCAGGATCTCCGGGATGGCATCTTCTCACATCCGACCCTTGCTGAGTCACTGAACAACCTCTTCAGTTCGTTTGATTAATGCATAACGTGCTCTGATCCGTCCCGGAGCGGGACCTCAAATATTTGACTGTGATGGATGGCGACGTGTATAATTTTGACAACTAAATGTCATATTCTGCTATTTTTTCTACATTTCATTCTGCAACAGACAAATGGGTAAAAGTCGAATTGGTGTAGTGGGTGCCGGGCACGTCGGAGCAACCACAGCTCGACGGCTGGCGGAACTGGATATTGGTGACGTGTTGTTGTCGGACATCGTGGAAGGTAAGCCTCAGGGGAAGATGCTGGACATGGCGGAATCTTCTCCGATTGAAGGATTTGATGGTGAGCTAGTCGGGGTGAATGACAACCGTGAACTGACCGACTGTGATCTCGTGGTCATCACCGCGGGGGTGCCGCGCAAACCGGGAATGTCCCGCAAGGATCTGCTGGAGAAGAATGCGAATATCATGACGGACGTGGTGGAGGATGTGACGGAAGCGTCCCCCGACGCGACACTTCTTGTCGTGAGTAATCCGCTGGATATCATGGTGCAGCTTGCCCTTGAGCGGAGCGATGCACCGAAACACCGTGTGCTTGGAATGGCCGGAGTACTGGATTCAATCCGGTTCAGCTACTTTATCTCTGATGAGCTTGATGTATCGGTCAAAGATGTTCGAGCGATGGTCCTCGGCGGGCACGGAGACGAAATGGTGCCCCTGCCGGAGTATTCGTCGGTGAACGGTATCCCTGTGACGGAACTGATTGATCAGGGCCGGCTGGAAGAACTCATTGAGCGCACCCGGAATGCCGGGGGGGAAATCGTGGATTTTCTGGGAGATGGTTCGGCATTTTACGCTCCTTCCTCCGCGATCACCGCAATGGCGAAAAGTATTTTACTCGATCAGAACCGGATCATGCCTGCGTGTGCTTACCTTGAGGGCGAATACGGACTGAACGATATCTGTATGGGAGTTCCGGTGAAGCTCGGAAAGGACGGAGTGAAGGAGATCATCGAACTGGATCTACCCGACGAAAAACGACAGGCCCTGCACGAGTCCGCGGAGACCGTCCGAAGCGGGGTGGAGCAACTGGGAATATAGAGTGTACTGGAACGGCCTTCTCAGGAGCGTCCGTTCAGAACGGAGGTTGATCCGGCCGACAGGGCAATCGGGAATGAGATGGCACGGTTCAGTATCATGCTCCGATAAATACCCCCACGGGGATTCGAACCCCGGTCACCGGACTGAGAACCCGGCATCCTGGGCCACTAGACGATGGGGGCAACAGGTAGCTATGTTTATATAACACCCCGGGGTCAAATTCAAGATGTTCAGAGGTGTTCTCTCCCGTCCACCTTTAATTGATGGGAATTGAAGTGTAGAATGGTGGATTGTATCACGCCTCGTTCGTATGGATGTATTAATTCGGCGAATTGGAACGAGCCGGCGTTTCTTTGCGAGGCATATGAAATGTCCGGTTATTCCGGTTGATGGCCGACGGCAAACGTGAATCAATGCTCTCTGAATGTACTTACTTCGATTTCAGGTGTATCAGCGATGTGTCCTGCAGTTCAAAAAGAGGAGAAAGAAGTAGATTCCGGTAAGAAAGGCGATATTTTCATGGAGACGTTCGGTTGTCAGATGAACTTCCTTGACTCCGAGCTGATCCAGGGAAACCTGATGGACAAAGGGTACGGAACCACGGAGGAGAAGGAGGAAGCGGATGTGATTCTGTACAATACCTGCAGCGTACGGGAACACGCGGAGCAGAAGGCCCTTTCACATCTCGGACACCTGAAGTTTCTCAAGGAGGAGCGGCCGGACGTGGTGATCGGGGTGGTCGGCTGTATGGCACAGCGACGCGGGGAATCACTGCTGGACAAAATGCCTCACATTGACCTCGTGTGTGGAACCGATCACTATCCGGACCTGCCGGAACTGATCGACGACGTTCGTGAAAACCGTGGACAGAAAGTGGCCCTTGAACGAACGGATGAAGTGGACATGGATAACCCGCCCCGACACCGGCAGTTGCGGGAGAGTGAATTTCAGGCATATGTACTGGCCATGAAGGGTTGTGGATGCCGTTGTACGTTCTGTGTGGTGCCCGCCACACGGGGGAAAGACGTGAGTCGTCACCCGGATGAAATACGGGATGAAGTGAAGCAGCTGGTGGACGACGGCGTTCGGGAGGTGACACTGCTCGGGCAGAACATCACCGAGTACGGGAAGAACATTGAGGACGCGGTGGATCGCCAGGGAACGGTTTTTCAGAACCCGGACGACTGGGAGTACAACCTGGAGTATCTATTGAAGCACATCCACGACGTGGAGGGTCTCGATCGAATTCGGTTCGTCACGTCCCATCCGTTTTTTGCCACGAAGGGGTTGTTTCAGGCCATGGCGGATTTGCCGAAAGTCATGCCGTACCTGCACATTCCGGCTCAGTCCGGGTCCAACAAAATGTTGAAAAAAATGGCCCGCGGCTACACGTACGAGACATACCTTGAGATTTGTGAGATGGCCCGGGAGATTGTTCCGGACGTCAATATTGCCAGCGATTTTATTGTTGGTTTCCCGGGGGAGACCGATGAGGATTTTGAGAAATCAAAGGAACTGATTGCTGAGGCGGACATTGGGCAATCCTACATTTTTAAATACTCCACTCGGCCAAACACCCCCGCCAAGGACGTCTTTGAGGACGACGTTCCGGATGAGGTCAAACAGGAACGGAACCACATACTGCTTGACGTGCAGGAGAAGGTGTCTCTCCGCCGTCACATGGACATGATCGGTGATACGGTGGAGGTGCTCGTAGAGGGGCCAAGCAAGACGGATGACAGCCGCTGGGCGGGTCGTGCCCCCGGGAATGACATTGTGGTATTTCCTCGGGGGGAGAACGACCTCTCGGGACAACTCGTGGAGGTTGAGATAGAAAATGCCACGGCGCTTACGCTGTTCGGATCCAGGGTTGACCGGGAAGAGAATGAACAAGCTGAAAGAGTAACATGATTTGGAACCGCAAACGTTCAGCGGTTCACAATCAAGACGGTGTGGTACGTTCTGTGCATGATAGTGACACAAAGTTGGCCCCTGCGTCGGTACGGGATTCACCGTCTTCGGGTGCAGTTTCATTCTGAAGAAGAGTATTGAGCAATGTGGAAATCTATTTCTTGATTTACCATGCACGTTTGCTAAAATTAACGTTCGTTGAAAAATTAAGACGGTCTATTGACACGCATATTTTCAACGTGAAAGCGGTGATTACCGGAATTTTCATACAGGAGGGTGTTCCGAAATGAGAGGTTCTCCGAAGCATCAACACGTGTTTTCGCTGACCAGCGTTCTGGTTTTGGCTTTTGTGCTCACCTCTGCACTGACAACGGCGCAGACGGATCGAGAGGAACAGGTTGAGGGCCTTTATGAGAAAGGAGTTCAGCAGCTTGAGGAAGGAAATATTGACAAGGCTTATACAAGCTTCCAGAAGTCTATTGAGGCGGCGAACAACCTCCCACCGGAGGTCCGCGGTGAACTTCTTCGCTGGTTGTGGGAGCAAACCAGCACGCAGGTGTTTAACCAGATGCTCGGAGATCCCCAGCTACGACATGCGGCCGAGCGTATTCTGGAATTATCGAAGGGGGCATACTGGACCTGGAAGATTGATGATTCGCGGATCAACGAACTCGTCAACGAGCTGACGGCTGAAAACTATCAAGCACGACTGGAAGCTCAACGAAAACTCACGGCGGCCGGGCAGTACGCTGCGCCACGGTTGATCAAAGAACTGTCGTCAGAGGATTCCGAGTCTCGGACAATGGCCGTGACAACCCTTTCGGATATGGGGGACAGGGTTGTCCTTCCGGTGATTGAAGCGCTTGAGAGCGGTGACGAAACCCTTCGAAGAAATGCGGCCCTTGTGCTGGGAAATCTGGAAGATCCACGTGCGCTCCCGGCTCTGAAGAAAACGTATGAAAAGGACCAGAGTCCGCTCGTGCGACGAGAAGCGAGGGCATCGATCCTGAGCATCCTTGAATCTCGTATCCCGAAAAGGGTTCGGGAGGACGTGCAGGCGAATAATCGCTACCGGTTGCGGAACGCACTCCGAGCTCGTGTGGACGAACTCATGGTACGGGTTTCAAGGAGAAAACAGAACCATACTCACAACTGGAATGACATCAAGAGGAATTATCTGAAAGCCGGTCAACAAAGCGGTACGGAATCAGTGGACTCATCGGAACATATCGTCTGGGAGGGGGCATCGGAGATTGGGCTGCGTAATATCTATATTGATGACGCCGGCTTGAAGTATATTGTTCACACCCACGACGTGGATTCCGATGACGTCTCAAAACGTCAGTACAAACATCGTCATTACCTTACGCACCTGCGCGGATTGCCTTCTCAGCTCAAGCAGCATGTGTTTCGCAAACGGGCCAGCGAAAAGGAGGAAATTGTCTCCCAACAGCTGGATCGTCTGCTCACGAAGTCGGCTCGTGAGGGACAGCAACATCGTCACTCCTGGAATGAGGTGAAGGGGCATATGCTGGGAGACGGTGGGACCGGAAATGACCGGGGGGCTTCATCGGCCGATGTAGAAAAGTGGCCGGGGGCTCAGGAACTCGGCTTGAGAAATATCTACGTGGACGAGGTCGGAATGAAGTACTTTACGCATACTCATCAGGGTGAAGGGGACGGTGAGCTCGGTCCCCACAGGCACTATTTAAAGAACATCGAGGGGTTGCCGTCTCGTCTTAAGAAGTACGTGGACTACTGGCGTGCTCTGGAGGTCAATCTGTTCGACGCTCAGACCTTTCATAGCCTGGCTTCGTCCGAGAAACTGTACCATCGCCTGGCGGAGAGCTACTACGATGCCGAGCCGACCGTCATGCGTAAGCTGTATGGAGATTCTGTGATCTGGAGCTGGAACGAGGAGCGCAAGCAGGTGGAGGGTCGCAAGGTCCCTGATTTTGCATACAACCTCGAACTTGCCGCACAGGCAGGGCTCGACGGCCTGGATTCAAACGTTCGCTACCGGCCCAACTGGCCGCTGACCCTTTCGGTTTACTTTTCGCTTTACGATCAGGCGGATACCATCGTTACAAACGGGGAGAAGATGAAACGGCTGGGGATGGTCACGGAGCAATCTCTTGAACGTTTAAACAAAGATTTTCAGAATCGGGATCTCATGCTGCTTCCGGGCCAGCTAATGAGTCAGCCGTCGCTTTACGCGACGTTGGCGAGTGCAATTCGTAACAACCGACACGCCGTCGGTGTTCAAAGTTTGAACATGATTTCAGGGTCCCTTGATACGAGTCAACTGCCCGGATTAAACGAGCCTGCCTGGAAACAGGAATCGGCCCCGGCATATCCGGTAGTGGCTTCTCTTCGTGAAGGGAATCTGGAGATGAAGTACCGTGCCGCTTCCATTCTGGTCGAGTCGAGGCCGCTGGAGAAGTTTTACGAGTGGTCCCAGGTGGTTCCGTCACTGGTTGAAGCGGTTCGGATGACCGGACTCAGCAAAGTGGTGGTCAGTTCTTCGGACCAGAATCAAATAAATCGTCTCACACGTTTGCTCAGAGACCCCAATCTGCAGTTGGATCCGACGATTGCACGCTCTTCCGATGAGCTACTGGCCAGCGTCAAGACCCCTCCCATTGCTGATGTGGTTCTGGTCGACGGTGATATGATCGGTCATGTGCTGTACAGTTTTGCAGTGCCCGGACGATCCGAGGATCACCAGCAGCGTGTGATCGACGCGTTGCGAGAGGATGTTCGGTCCCGGGGAATACCGATCATTGCCATTGCGGATGACGAATCCGAGAAAACCGACTTGATGGACACGTACGGGGACCAAATTCAGAACATTGTCACTGCCCCCCTTACAGTCAACAAGTTGCTGGAAGTCATTCAGTCCGGAGATCCGTCGGAGGAAGCAAAAGGGATGACGTTTCAGAAAGACTCGGGGCGTCTGTCTCAGATGGCCGCACGTGCACTCGGCTCGATCGATGTCAGGGATACGGTGTTTACGAATTACTCTGGAGCGGTCGTTGAGCTTGGGGAAACCCTGACGAACCGTCCGGATGCACTGCGTGTGACTGTTGCTCAGGCGTTGGGAAGCATCGGTGACAAACGTGCGATCCCGCCTCTTCTTGAGACACTGGATCGACAGGGGGATTCGTCCGAGTTACGCGCCGAAGCCGGTAAGGCGCTTTCAAAGATCTTTAAGCGACTGAATTTTCGGCCCTCGGATGCGGTCCTTCGTATCCTGCTCAAGAACGCTTCGGAAGGGTCCGGAGCTGTCCAGAAAGCGGCCACGAAAGCATTCGGAGCGGCCAACGTCAACCCGGATAAGCGGTTCGAACTCCTTAAAACCTTCCAGGAAAAAATATCCGATCAAACGGCCCGGGCGAGTAACTAAATATCGTCAGGGAAGGGGGGCTGGAAGGTGTCTCAGTTTCCGGCAGCATGGGAAGGTTTGACCTACCAGCGAAGGCTTGTCGATCCTACACAGGAGTTTCTTGGCTGTGGTGCATTGGAAGCAGGTAACTCGACGGGGTTCAGTGAGATTCACCCGGTTCCTTTCGATGATTTCTTCGCTGTCATAATTGATTTCGGTTCGTTCATTATCTTCAACGTGTGAAGCTTGAACCTTCTTAACGCCTTCAGGTAATGCGTCCATTCATGGCTTGTCAGTAGATCTCTCGACGTCATGTTGAAGCGTTGAAAGAAGAGGGGGGAATGATTAAGATGTTTACGCACTGATGGTGATTACATGACGAAGAGGGTTGTATGAGAGGGATGCAAATACAGGACAGCGATCTTTATGTGTCCCTGAAAGCTTGTGAAGGGGGGCGGTTTTCATCATTAGCAAACATCAGTTCTTGTTGGTTTTCAATGGCGTGAAGGATGGATATCGATCTTGAGCAGGAAAAACTGGGTGAGCTTCTTGTGGATCGAGGGGTGCTTACACCCGACGAACTCGATCAGGCCCTCGATTTTCAGGAGAATGTGGGGGGCAAACTCGGGGATGTGCTGGTTCAGCTTGATCTGGTGACGGACGAAGAGGTGATTGAAGCTGTGGCCGAGCAACAGAACCTTGAGATTGTGGATCTCTCGGAACTTATCCTACCGGAGGATTTGATCGGTGAAATCCCTCAGGATATCATCGAAAAGCACGAAGTGATTCCAATCGGTGTGAGAGGGAACAAGCTTCGTCTCGCAATTCACGATCCGTTCGATATCGATTCGATTGAAAAAGTGGGTCTGGCCACGGATTATCATATCGAGACGGTGCTCGCGTCGCGCGAGTCTATTTTACAGGCGATCGACGATCTGTTTTATGGAGGAGAACAAGAGGAGGCGGAGAACGAAACTCAGACCGGTCAAACCGAGGATCACACATCTGTGCAGGAAACGGAAACGGAAGATGAAACCTCTGAAAGCGAAGAGCTTGATCTGAGCGAGTATGAGTCGTCGGACCTGATTCAAGCGTTGGTGCACGTCTTAACTGATCATGATTTGATTACGAAAGAGGAATTGTTCGAGGAGTTGGAAGGGGGGTGATCGTTTCTGGATGATCAATAGTTCACGCTACAGAAACAACTCCTGAATGTATTCATATTGGTGACGGTTTTGAACGAACAAAGACAAGAATTATCGAGACGAGTGATGGCCTGATGGAAGGATTCATGCTGCAGTGAACGGTTGCGGATCGGTTTTCGGCTGCTGAAGTGTGATTGTAAAAATACGGAGATCCGGTAACAGTTGTGATTGCCCACTAGCTATGCTGGTTGCTTGACACCGTTCAATCCTTCCGGGCCACGAGTTGCTTTGAGTGGATATAGGATGTTTGCATGATACTTCGCATCGAAGCGCACGGTCCTGGAAGCGATCAGATTTCGTACAAAATTGGTAACCATCCCGGCCGGCAGTTGATCAGACGGGAGTCCGAAGCCTTAGGGCGCCTCTGGTTTCCCACTTACGATGAGGATGAGGCCTCGTTCGTACTGCACGTGCGATCCAACATCCCACCCATTCCGAATCGATTGATATCCTCTTCCATCCGCTATCGCGAATGGCATCGCTTTGCGGAGTGGGTAAATTCATTTCTTGGTAAGGCGTTCAAGGATCCGGATCCCACTCTAGAAGGTCAGGGATCTCCGGAATATGAGGTGAAGGTGGGGGTCTTGCCCAGCCCGCTTGAATATGAGGAGACGTTGAACGATCTTTTCAGTCGGGTGGGCTTGACGGTTCAGGCACCGTCCGGAGGAAACAGCATCATTGAACGATGGCTTCGTTTGCGGGCGGATGATCTCTCCTTTTCAGAACTCATTAGCAGAATTGCCATTCTCATCCCCTGCCTGTACGGTGTTCATCGTTCCGAGCTTGACACCGGAGGATATGCAGGTCTTCTGGAGAAATTGCGGGGGACATGGTTCAATGTGCATCCCGATAAGGAGTTCCTCGCACACCGGTTTCTATCCCTGCAAGAATCAATGACGCGTCAGAAGGATTCCGCGATTTCTATACGTGATCACCAGAAGCAGTTTCAAAACCGGCAGAACGTTTATGGTGAGATAGGACAAACGATCTCCCGGATGATTGAAGTTCCGTGGACGTCGGAGGAACAGGAAATGTGGATTGTGAATGCGCGGGATGGAACCCTGTTGAGAGGAGTGGATCATCTGCTTGATGAGTTTACCACACACGTCTTGGAGGGAGATCAGGATGCCTTGAGACGCCTTGAGCAACGCATTTCATATTTGAATCGGGAAGATGCTCTGGAAGGAAAGATCGATCAAGACCACCTGCACTGGTGTCCGGCTGGATTTCAGCATTCTGATCTTGATCGGGCAAGTGTGATTCTCTGGTCGCCGAGAGTCGGTGAGCTGGAGGGAGGGATGATTGAGGAAACGGCACACGACATGATGTCCGTTCATCAGCCGGATCGTCTGATCGCCTGGGCATTCAAAAGCGGCAATCGGGTCTGGTCTCCGGAAGCACCTGCAGGGACCGGAGGAGACGAGCGCGGTACCGGACTGGAATACTGGCAAAACACGTGGGAAAACGTGGCAGGTGAGGCCGGATATTCTTTTAGTTGGAACGAACTGAAAGTTGGATCAGAACGTGGTGCGATGGACGGTGCAATCATTGGTCGGTTTACCAGATAATCACATGGCAGCAAAGATCACAATTCCGATCGATTCACTGGTGGTACTGGTCGGACCGACGGCCAGTGGAAAGAGCCACTTTGCCACACAGCATTTTCCTGATTCCGCAATTCTTTCTGCGGATCGTTGTCGGGAGTTGATCAGTGACGACCCCAGAAACCGTGACGTTTCCCGGGAGGCCCTTCACGTCCTGTTGACCATTGCAAATCACCGTCTCCGTCAGGGGCACCTCACGGTCGTGGACTCGACGTGTTTGAATCCACAGGTCCGCCAGCAGTTCTGTCAGCTGGCGGAGAAACACGACCGTCCGTCAGTTTCACTTCTCTTTGATACTTCTCTGGAACAGTGCAGGGAGTGGAATCGGAAACGAACGTATACGGTCTCGAACGAGCTTGTACAGCATCAGGTGGAAACCTTTCAGCAGCAGCGGGATGACTTCGTTGACGAGCCCTTTGATCAGGTGCATGTGTTGCAAGCTGAAGACCGGAACAATGTGCGGGTCCGCCTGCAGAATACCGGAGTCACCGTTGACGAATCCGGTCCTTATGACGTGATCGGTGACTTACATGGTTGCCTCGATGAGCTGAAACGACTGCTGGATCGACTCGGTTACGTTCGAGATGAACGCGGGTTCAGGCATCCAGAAGGTCGAAAGGCCGTTTTTCTGGGGGATCTTACGGATCGAGGCCCGGAGAATATGGGATGCCTCGCGCTGGTCCTGGACATGGTGGAGAATGATCGTGCATTATACATCCCCGGTAATCATTGTGAAATGCTGTATGATTACATCAAGGGGAATCGAGAGGAACTCGTTCATGGGCTTCAGGCGACTGTGGATGAACTCAATGAACTGAAGGAGTCGAGGTGTGAGGAGCTGGAACAACGATTTGTGCGGATGTTTGAATCCGCACCTCCGTACCTCGTGCTGGATGACGGAGAACTTGTCGTCAGTCACGCGGGTATACGGGAAGAGGACATTGGTGAGGTTTCCGATCGCATTGTTGACTTCTGTCGGTACGGAGACACGACAGGTAATACACGGCCGGATGGATTTCCGGTGCGCCGGGATTGGGCACTGGCTTATCGAGGGGATCCGTTCGTTGTGTACGGTCACACCCCGGCCAAGAAGGCCATGAAAGTAAATGGAACTGTAAACATTGATCAGGGTGCAGTGTATGGAGGATACCTGACGGCCTACCGTTATCCCGAGGATGATTTGGTCAATGTGAAATCGAAGGAGGCCTATCATCCGGATGAACCGAGGGATATACTGGCCACACAGTTCCAGCGGGCCGAGAAACGACCCCACATGGATTTGTTCGATCATTCATTTGAACTGCCGTTGGGGACGAATGACGAGGTTCATATTTCTCAGCAGATTACTCGACGGGGCCTTGATCGAATCGCGCGATCCGACTTCTCGTTGAACCAGCTGGTATATCTTCCGTCCGAACCAGCCAGGGGGATGCCTGCGTCGGGCCATGACTCCAGCTTTGATGAGTGCTGTGAGGAAATGGTGGATCATTTTGAGCAACATGATCTGGATCAGATCCGGGTTCTGAGGGAGAGCTCATCCATGTCGCCCTGTGTGCTGGTGTGTATGCGTGATGAGAAATTTGCACAGGCGAGGTTTGGGACGGATGAAACACTGCTTTTATGGGATGAGAAGGGGCAAAAGATTTCGCTGGAACCGGGACAGAAAGATCGTTTGACGGAACAGGTATTTGACCTGCCATGGCTGGTTGGACAGGAATCTGCCGTCATCGTGGAGGGCCTGTTTCATGATTCGTCTCTGGAGGAGGAACAGTCTGTAAAGAAGTGGATTCATCGGGACCGGTACGAGCTTCAGGAGGTCGTGAATCGGTTGCAGGATGCTCGATCCAGGGTGGGAGCTGTCGAAACGGTACTGAATGATCTGGATGATATTCACTCGAGTCTGGGACAGCTCGCCGAGCAAGCCTATGGCATGGACGATGCTATTGCCTCTCAGCCTCTGGGAAAGAAGTCAGGGCCGGAACAGGAATACTCCAAGAACACGCATGAGGCATCCCGAGCTCCCCTCTTCGTTCCGATGCGAATTGTCGCGACGGATGAGCGATTGCTGATGGGAAGTGTGCAGGAAGTGCCCACCGGTTCGAGGATCTGGCCCCTTGAGGGAAACTCAGATGTTGACGGGGAGTTCGTTCGAACAATCGAACTTGACGAGGCTGCCACGGCTCTTCGTCAGCTCTGGAAAGAACATCCATCCGCTGCTGCATGGTGGATCCTTCCTCATTTTAACGAGGAAGTGATGTGGAACCCGGACATGGTGCCTTGTTTTCACCTGGTGGGTCAGCAAATGTGGAACATGGCGGAATTGATCTCCCCGCGACGATGGTGGGGAAACGAAGCCTCTGCGAACTGGGCCGGATGGAACAGTTCAAAAGAGATATTTGCACTTGGACGTGAATCGGCAAGACGATTTGTCGGGGCCCAGAATCCATCTTTCGTTGTGCAGACCGTTGCGGCGCAGGCGGGTCTTGCTCACTGGTAGGTCTTATATTCATGAATTCCTCTTTGACAGGGGAGCATATGATGCGTCCTCTTGCTGAATCGATACGGTCTCGTTTTTGAACTGACAGGTGGTGATGGATATACTCGTAGTGCGTGATGTTTTGGAATTGTATTCGAGGGAGTAAACGGATATGAAAGCACTTTTACTTGCCGCGGGGTATGGCACACGCCTTTACCCCATCACCAAAAATCAACCGAAACCACTCCTTGAGGTGGGAGGGAAGCCGATGCTGGAGCATATTCTGGCAAGGCTAAAGGAGCTGAATGATCTTGAGGAAGTGGTGGTCGTCACGAACAGCAAATTTCACGAGGACTTCGTGGACTGGGCTGAGGAACTGGATGCTCCCTGGCCGATTACCGTTCTCAACGATGGCACGACTCAGGATGGAACACGTCTGGGGGCCATCGGGGATATCCAGTTTTCGATTGAGGAAGCGGGAATTGACGATGATCTGCTTGTGCTTGCCGGAGACAATCTGTTTGATTTTTCCCTGCGTGGAATTGTCAATACCCTGCAGGAGAAGCAGAGCAATGTAGTCGGCGTACTTCGATTTGAGGATGAGAGCAAACTTTCCAAGTACGGCGTGGTGGATGTCGATGAGGAGAACCGAGTGGTCGATTTCACCGAAAAACCAGATGAGCCTCCATCAAATCTGGTCTCCATGGCGATGTACGCATTTCCGAAGGATGCCCTCTCGCTGATCGATGAATATCTAGAATCCGGAGGCAACCCGGACGAACCGGGATGGTATCTGACCTGGCTCGTGGAGAATGACGAACTCTATGCGCATCCGTACGAGGGAACCTGGTTCGACATTGGGGATAAGGATTCTCTGGAAAAAGCCGATCAGTACGTGGAGAAAAACTGGTAGAACCTGATCCATTCTTTTTCCTCCATGTCATCCGTTGTCCCTGATATTGATCCGGGTTCGGGGAATGAGACCTGGATCCTATAGAGCAGCCAGGTAGAGAACTTATGGGTTATCAGCAATCGCCCGCGTTTCACATCCACCGTTTTGACTACTCCGAGACGAGCCAGATCGCCTCATTTTTTACACGAAAGAGCGGCAAAGTAACCGCCATTGCCAAAGGGGCAAGGCGGGAGAAAAACGATTACGACGGACCCATTGACCTTCTGGTTCGATCACGGATTACCTGGATTCAGCGCCCACCGGACCGCCTGAGTATCCTGACCGGATGTGATCAGCAGGATCCACTCCGTACTCTTCGCCGGAACCGGCATCGACTGGTATACGGGTTCTGGGTGATTTTTGTGCTGAATCGACTCACGGCTTCCGGACAGCGGAATCGGTCTTTGTTTGACCATGTGAGATCGTTTATCGAACATCTAAAAACGACCGATCACGTTCGAAGAAGTTGCCTTTTTTTTGACCTGTTTACCCTCAAGCATCTCGGTCATTTACCGAGACTCGGCCAATGTGTGTTCTGTGATCGCCCGGTCAGTGAAGCAAGAAACGTACGATTCTCATTTCACGCGGGAGGTGTCATGTGTAAAGCTTGTGGAAACCGGCCTCAATCATCTACGGAACAACAGGGTCGAGACTCGTTATCTACAAACCAATCGAGTTTGCTTTCACCTTCTGCCGGGACGTTGCGGGCACTCACGGCGGTGCTTGCTGGGAAGGAGCCATTTGGTTCCGCTCCGGTCGAGTTTTCGAATTCTCAGCTGCGGGAGTCACGACGGCTGTTCAATCACTGTTATCGTTATCTTCTGGGATATGATACGGATCTACTGTCGATGCTTTAACCCGTGTCCCGTATACCAACTTCGGCCGCTTCGCAGGGGTTGCGAAGGATAGGGTAACGGTGAGGACGTATTGAAGCCGGCAACCGGTCGTTATATAATCTTCACATATTCATTTATCCTTCCCCTAAGATCAAGACCCCGATTCGTATCCTTTAGAACCGCCCTGACCGTACAGGGGGACATCGCCAGTTCAGCACGGGAGTTTGTTATCAGCATGACAAGTATCATGAATGACGTCCGCAAAACAACATTTGCCACGGTATTTTACCTGCTGCTATGGATCGTGATCCCGGGTATGTGTTTTGTTCAGCCTTCCGCCACCGCAGGATGGGTCTGGATGAAGGATTCGGGATTCGTTGGATCAGGTACGGAGACGGAGGGGCACCGGCTGAGTCGCTTTGAGCGGGCGAGGAATCTGTTTTACCAGGGTCGGTATGATGGGGCGATCGATCTCCTGAGTACCATACGAGAACAGACCGGAGATCAAAATCTGCGTATGCGCGCATCGTTTCTGCGTATTCGTGCACTGTATGAAATCGAAGAGTATGTCGAGGCGTATCAGGCCCTGGAGGTATACAAACAGGAGTATCCCGGCAATCCGTACCGTGATCGAATCATACGATATCAACTGGATATCGGCTTTCAGTTGATGATGGGAAAGGATAGCCGGACGTTTCTTGGTCTGCCAATCCTACCGGCGGAAGGGGCGGGAGAACGGATCATTCGTACGTTGCTGACACGATTTCCGTATAAGTCCTATTCTGATTCCTATCAATACCGGCTGGCCAATATTTACTTCAACCGCAAGAATTTTTCCGCCGCGGCTGACGAGTACAAATTTCTTCTGGACCAATACGAACAGAGTTCCTGGTTACCGAATGCACGGTTCCTGGCCGGGGAATCATACTTTCGAACGGTGGAGGAACTTGATTATGACATTTCCAACCTCGGTAAGGCCCGAACACACTTTCGGAGGTATGTGAGACAGTATCCGAATCGCCCAAATGCGGGAAAGGCAAAGCAGCGTCTCCGCATGATTACCCGGAAACAGGCGGAAAAGAAGAACCGCATTGCCGAGTGGTACGTTCGAACGGATCGATTGTCCGGTGCCACGTTCTATTTCAAAGAAATCATGCGCATTCATCCCGGAACCAAGTGGGCTGACAGGGCGCATTCACGCCTTCAGGAGCTGAATGCGGACGTCGACGAGGAGTTGATTGAACGGGTAGAGACCCATTCGGAACCCGTCATCCTCAGTGAGCGGGAAAATCTGTAAACGCACCTGCACGTCTGGTTCGTCTACTCTTACAACTAGAGGACATGGACATGGTGTCCGATCAGGGAGGGCTCCTTCGAGGCTACGTCCAGTCCAGGGGTTCGCGCCAGGTCGCTTTCAACTGATCCAGAGGCGTATTAATGAACGGGGTGTTCTGCCGGTCGGTGGAGATGGTAAGGGTTCGTTCCTCCGTGGTCCTTCCCAGGTGTGTATGATCAACGTGTTTCAGTTGTTCCTGTACGGTATTGATCTGATCGGGAGACACCTCTACCAGAAATCGGGAAGGCGACTGGGAGAACAGCAGAGCGGGGAGCGGTACGGAAGCATCGGATGGATCTAATTCGAGCTTAAGTCCAATCCCTCCGGCGAAGGCCATTTCAGCAGCGGCCACGCCCAGACCCCCTTCCGATATGTCGTGACAGGCTTCCACGAGCTGGGAGTTAATCAGGTTGTGCACAACGTCAAACACCTGATTCGCTTCGTCAGGACGGACTTCCGGAACACGGCTCGTTTCCTCGTCGAAGACGTGTGAATATTCCGACCCCCCCATTTCGTTGCGCGTCGTTCCGATCATGAACAGGTGATTGTCGGGATGTTTGAGATCCATCGTCATGGAGCGGTGGAGGTCAGGGACAATCCCGGAGGCGGAAATGAGCAGGGTGGGAGGAATAATCAGTGTTTCGTCCTCCCCCTGGAACTCGTTGTACAGGCTATCCTTACCGGAGATGAACGGTGTTTCGTACTCCACCGCCAGGTCGTAGCAGGCCTGGGCCGCCTGAACCAGTTTCCCGAGGAGTTCCGGGCGTTCCGGGCTGCCCCATGCAAAATTGTCCAAAAGCGCGATGCGATCCGGGTTGGCACCGGTCGCCACCACATTACGGACCGCCTCGTCAATTCCATTGGCAGCCATTTGATATGCATCCATATCCCCGTAACGAGGGGCCATGCCACATCCTACGGCAAGGCCTTTATCGGAGGAGGGGATCGGACGGATGACAGTGGCGTCACCGGGTCCGTCCATGTCCGTACCGACGAGTGGTTTTACGACCGTGCGTCCCTGGACCTCATGATCGTACTGCCGTACGATCCAATGTTTTGAACAAACGTTCCACGCAGACAACAAAGAGGAAAGCATGTCCTCGTAATCGTCCGGTTCGGGGATCTGGCCATTCGGCTCCTCGGGTTCCACCGGCTCCGCTTTTTTCCTGTACTCCGGTAAACCATCGTGCAGAAATTCCATATCCATGTCCCCGACGGTGTGGCCCTCGTACTTGACAACAAGCCGGCCCGTGTCCGTGTAATTACCGAGAACAGCCGCTTCCACTCCTTCTCGTTCACAGATGTCGAGCAGTTCCTCGAGGTTCTCGTCCGGAACGGAGAGAACCATCCGCTCCTGTGACTCCGAAATCCAGATTTCCGTGTAAGACAGTCCTTCGTATTTCAGGGGGGCTTTCTCAAGATGCACTTCCACCCCTGTGTCTTCCCCCGTTTCGCCGATGGCTGAGGAGAAGCCTCCCGCGCCGCAGTCGGTAATACCGGTGTAAAGGTCTTTTTCACGGGCGGCGAGGATCGCATCGACCACGCGTTTCTCCGTAATGGCGTTACCGATCTGTACGGCACTACCGGCCACGTCCACGGTATCCGTTTCGAGTTCGGCGGACGAAAACGTGGCGCCGTGTATCCCGTCACGGCCGGTTCGCCCCCCAATAGCTACGATGTTGTCCCCCGGTTTTGCCCCTTTTTCAATACGGTCTCTGGGAATCTTGCCAACCGTGCCGCAGAACACGAGTGGATTGCCCAGATATCGATCATCGAAGAAGACCGCTCCGTTCGCGGTGGGGATGCCCATGCGATTTCCATAGTCGCGAACTCCGGAGACAATGCCTTTTAATACTCGTCGTGGATGCAGCACGTTTTCGGGTAGACGATCCATTTTACGGTCCGGAGGGGCCACGCAGAAGACATCTGTGTTCATGATCGGGGTGGACCCCCGACCACAGCCGAGAATGTCTCGAATGACCCCACCGATGCCTGTTCCTGAACCTCCGTACGGTTCAATGGCACTCGGGTGGTTGTGAGTTTCGACTTTGAAACTGATCCCCCAGTCCTCCGTGAATCCGACAATACCGGCATTGTCCTTGAATACCGACAGACACCAATCCCCGCCCACCTCTTCCGTGGCTTGAACGACCGTCTCCTCAAGCAGGTTATCAATGGTCCGACCGTCGTATTCAATTTTGCCGGTAAGGGTTTTGTGTTTACAGTGTTCCGACCAGGTCTGAGCGATGGTTTCCACTTCAAGGTCCGTCGGATCACGCTCCTCCACCTCGTCGAAATACGACTGGATGGTTTCCAGCTCTCGATCGTTGAGGGACCACAGGTTCTTGCGATTCCACTCCCGGATGGTTTCAAGGGAGGCATCACGCATCGGAAACGTCTTTTCTTCGAACGTATAAGGGTCCGGATCGGGAAAATCATCCAGTTCCGGCTCCCCGGAGTGCAGGTCCTCGATCACGTCATTGGCGAGAACGTCCAGCGCAAAGGAATGCACGTAATCTTCATCCGCCGGGGTGTCAATCCAGTAAAACTGTCCGGTCCGGGTATGATCGATCCGGATGTCCAGATCCTGAAGCGCCTGTTTTAAGGAGAGGGCGACCGGATCCATGACCCCCGGTTTTCGGCGTACAACTAATGAATGAGCAGTTTCTCCAAACGGATTGTCAGGAACCTCGTTGATGTGATAGCGTTCGACAACGGGATCGGAGAGCACATCCGTGGCAATTTGCTCAAGGTCGGGAGTGACCTCCTCCGGCAACCAGAACAGGCGAGAGGGAAGGATGTTCTGTATCCGGCCGTACCCGAGTTCATTTGCTTCCTGCAGGAGGTCCTGACCGGCGTTTGGTTTGCGGTCCTTACGCGGTGTGACGCAGATATAATTCAAGCTCATCAATCTTGTGGGAAATAGGTAGCCACTCGAACGTTCGCTTCACGTGCTCCAGATTATTGATAAGATGGGAAGGATTTTATCACAAGTGATTGAAAAAACGAACGGAAAGACGTTTGATCCTGAACACAGACCTGTGTTCGTCAGAGTGGTGGGATTCTCGCTACTTTTAATTCTGTGGCGTCCAGTCCTTCACCTCGTACGGGCCGGCCGGTCCGGCCTCCTCCGTGCGCAATTTGGATTTGATTGCTTCAGGTTCGATGGTTCTGGGATTGTACTGTACGGTGAACACCCGGGAGTCCTGGTTATACGATACCTGTCGAACACCTTGAAGCCCTTCCAGGGCTTCTATTATTCCATTCGGTCAACGCATTCACACCATGCCGAAACGGGTCACCATGCCGTCCACTTGAAACGTGGCTTCCTGGTTCGTTTCGGACGCCAGGTGTTCCGGTTCATTTACAGGTCGTTCTTTTTCTTCTTTCTCCGCCTGTGTCGCCGACTCGTCCGAGTTCTTTTTGATGTTTGATGTCGCCTGGTCTTGATCCTGAGATATCGCCGATTGCCGGGGAGAATCGTTCCGTTGTCCGCACGCAATGTGAAGAGAAAAGAACAAGAGAAGAGGAAGCAATATTGGGGGGCGTAGGATGTTCATTGTGCGTGAATTCATAGGAAACGGCGTGGTGATGTAACACAGACACGTACTCACTTCAGGAGTGGGATTATAACACAGCTGCAGTGGATTTTGTGAGAAACCCTCGCGATTCGGTGTAAATTGCCGAGATCCTGGCCGGCTTCGCAACGGCGTGGAAAACATCTATAATGCGAGGATATTAGAAATACGTTCGAATCGTCAACGTTTCCGTAGAGACCATGAATTCATGAAGTCAATTTCGGATCCGATTGTCATTGTAGGGGCGGGGATCGCGGGGCTTCGAGCGGCTGTTGAGCTCCAGAAACAAACAGGAAACATCCTTATACTGGAAAAATCAGAACAGCCCGGCGGTCGAGTGAAAACGGATCGGAAGGACGGATTCCTGCTTGATCGGGGGTTTCAAATATTTCTGACCGCGTATCCGGAATCCCGTTCGTTGTTTGATTACGGTGAACTGAATCTGCATCCGTTCATGGACGGGGCGCTTGTGCGCTGGAACGGCGACGTACACGAACTGGTGGATCCGTCGTCTCATCCCGAATACCTGATCAGCACCATGATGAGTAACGTTGGCACCTGGGAAGATCGCTGGTTGTCCTGGAAACTTCGTCATCAGCTGAACGACGACTCGTCCGGGGTGGGCTCGCCGGATCGAGAGCGAACCACCATGAAATTCTTGAGGGATTACGGGTTTTCCGAGGAATATATTTCGGCCTTTTTTCAGCCGTTTTTCTCAGGCGTGTTTCTGGAAAACAATTTGCGAACGGAACGTTCTTTCTTTCAGTTTCTGTATCGAATGTTTGGAACAGGAAAGGGAACGCTTCCCGAAAAGGGCATGCAGGCGGTGCCCGAACAGCTCGTGGATCGCCTGACGGAGGCGGAACTCCGCCTGAATGCCGAAGCGGTGGAGGTCAATGCGGAGGAGGTGAAATTGAGCTCTGGAACGAGTATCGACGCGGAGGCGGTGATCGTTGCCGTTGATGGCTGGTCAGCCAGAGGACTGGATGTGCCC
This sequence comes from uncultured Planctomycetia bacterium, assembly GCA_964594615.1. Lineage (GTDB taxonomy): Bacteria > Planctomycetota > MHYJ01 > CAYXQY01 > CAYXQY01 > CAYXQY01. The sequence continues at coordinate 604 of CAZQNZ010000014.1, read as the reverse complement.
GGTTGCGAACCGGCCAATGGGACCTCGTGTTATTATTTTGCCATGCAGGAACCCCCCATGGACCGACCGCTTCTCATGCTGAACGGAGATGGGGAATCTCCCGTTACCAATCTCTGTGTACCCAGTCTTGTTTGTTCAAATTACAGTCCGCCGAACCGTCATTTGCTTTCTGTATCAACGGTCCATGACGGGAAGGATCCGCCATCCATATCAGATGTACGACGCACGTTAAAGAACTGGTTTGGAGAACAGGTGAACCAATGGAATTCCCTGGAAAGGTATGACATTCCGCGTGCACTCCCGCGACGGTATCCGGAGGATCCCACCGTTCAGAATCGGGATCCGAGGATTGACAACGGCTTGTACCTGGCCGGGGATCACCGGGAAACTCCTTCCCTGAACGGTGCACTGGCGTCCGGACGGAAAGCCGCGCTGCAGCTCATCAATGACCGATAGCTGACCGTCAATCAGGGTTCCTGACACCGTCTTCTTTGTCAATGAAGTTTGGTAGATTGTTCTTACGAACGCAACTGCGTACAATATTCTAAATAGACCTCGTCTGAAAAGATGTCGCGTTCTCAGCATCCGATTTTTGGTGCATAAC
>CAZQNZ010000013.1:22730-31019 GCA_964594615.1 uncultured Planctomycetia bacterium | reverse complement strand
CCGTTCTCCGGGTTGGACTTGAAATTACTGCAAACGAAGTAGATTCCTTTGTCCTCATCGTACGTAATGACTTTTTTTCGGTGGAGCTTGGTCATTTCAAGAGGTCCGTCGAAGCTCACCGGATCCCCGCTCAGGGTTTTCACCGGCAGTGTGCCATTCTCCTCAAGTGAGGAAGCGACGTACGACTCGATTTCGGATAAAAATTCCTTTTCCGTCTCCGTGATCTGATTTTCGGGTTCAGATGTCTTTTTGCCGGAACTGCAGGCAAGTGTTGTGGCAAGAAGTAGAGTGCAGAGGACTGTTGATAGATAGAATTTCTTGTCAGTCATGGGCATCCTGAGAATGAGGTGAAGGAATAGTATACGTGCAAGTGAAATACATATTTTATATGACGGTTTTGATGGAGTAAAATGTACGACCTTTCCGAATACTTTTGGACTCCCCGCGCTCGAAATCCGTTACAAGAGCTGGTCTTATCATTCCCTTGATCCCTCTACCGCAAGTGAGATCAGGATGTTTCTTGCAGTTTGTTCGTTGCTAAGATGAGATCCCTTTTCGCGTACATCTGGAGACACCGGTACCGTGTGCTGTTTGGCCTACTGGCCCTTCTTCTGGTGGACTCGGGCAAGTTGATGATCCCGCAGATTACACGTGTTGCCGTGGACCAGGTAACGGAAGGAAACGATTCATGGTTGTTGATGTTTGGCGTGATCATTCTGGGGATCGGTCTCGTCATCACCGTGTTCCGCTTTCTATGGCGGTTCTGGTTACTTGGAGCGGCCCGTATGATTCGCAAACAGGTACGAGGGGACTTATATGCTCACCTGCTGACCTGTCCCGGTCGTTTTTTTGACGAACGGCAAACGGGAGATCTTATGGCTCATTTCAGCAACGACACCGCGGCGGTCATGCGGGCCAGTGGAATCGGGATGCTGGCGATGGCCGATTTCGTCTACATGACCGTGCTAACGGTGATTTTCATGCTCTATATTGATGTGGGACTGACCCTTTACGCTTTCCTCCCTCTTCCGTTTTTATCCGTGTTCGTTTACGTCATGGGTCGATTTATTCATCACCGGTTTCAGGACGTGCAGGACACGTTTTCCGACATGAATGATCGAGTTGAAGAAGCGCTGAGTGCGATTCACCTCGTGAAGTCCTCCGCTCAGGAAGAAGCCATGGAAGCACATTTTGGACAGGAGAATAAAAACTACCTTGACCGGAACCTGGACCTGGTGAAATTTGAAGGGGGTATGCGACCGGGGATTATTTTCTTCAGTGGGCTTTCCATGTTGATTGTCGTTTATCTGGGCGGGATGAATGTCGTGCAGGGATCCATGTCACTGGGAGAACTGGTGGCGTTCGTCCAGTACCTCGGTATGATGACCTGGCCGATGATGGCGCTGGGAATGGGGATCAATGCCTTCGAGCGAGGATCCGCTTCCATGGAACGCATCGATGACTTGCTGAGTGTGGAACCAGAAACGGACGAGATCCCGGACCCCGTTCCGTATACGGGTGGAGCTTCCATCTCCGTGAACGAGTTGACTTTTTCTTATGATCAGGAGTGTGTCCTGAAAAATCTTTCCTTCAATGTCCCCTCCGGCGCGTCCATCGGGGTGCTCGGCCGAACGGGGTCGGGAAAAACCACGCTGATTCGTTTGCTTTCCCGGGTATATAACCCGCCGGAATCAACGGTTTACCTTGGTGATCGTGACATCCGGTCGTACGAGCTGAAAAGTCTCCGCAACCAGATCGGGGTGGTCCCGCAAAACGGATTCCTCTTCTCAACAAGCGTACGAGAAAATATTTCGTTCGGGCGGCCCGGGGTTTCACAGGACGACGTGAAGCGGGTGGCCCGGATTGCTGGAATTCATGAGGAAGTGCAGCGGATGCCGGATGCGTACGATACGCATGTGGGAGAGGAGGGTGTTGCGCTGTCAGGCGGACAGAAACAGCGTATCGCAATCGCCCGAGCGATCATTACCGATCCGGACATCGTTCTGTTCGATGATGCACTATCGTCGGTGGACGCTCGTAAAAAGGATGAAATTCTCAAGGCGCTTCAACCGGAATTTGAGGCACGAACCTGTTTGATCGTCAGTCATCGCATCGCGACCGTGAAACGGTTTGATCGAATTATCGTGCTGGATGACGGTCAAATTGTGGAGGAGGGCACTCATCGGGAGCTGACACAAAACAATGGGTTGTACGCCCGTCTACATGCGCTGCAGAAACGCAGAGAGGAGGTACATGAATGAACGACGGAACCTCCTCCTATCACGAAGAAGATCGGATTGGTAGCGTGTATGACACGGAGATCCTGGGGCGGTTGCTTTCCTACCTCCGTCCATATCTATATATGTTTTTTGGTTCCGTGTTTCTGGCAGCGGTCATCACGGGAGCTGAACTGGGGCGCCCGTATCTGTTGAAGGTGGTCATCGACCAGTACATTACGCCAGCCGTACAGACAGAAACGCTTGCAACCGAGCAGGCACTTATTGGCATATGGAATATTGGTCTCTATTACTTTGGTCTCCTGCTGGTGCAGTTTCTAGGCATGTACCTGCAGAACATCCTGCTGTACGACGTCGGTCAGAACATCATGTATGATCTCAGGAAGGAAGTATTTGAGCAACTGCTTCGTCTGCCTCTATCCACCCATGACACCAATCCCACGGGGCGTCTTGTGACCCGTGCCACGAATGACGTGGAGGCCATCAACCGGATGTACAGTCAGGTGCTGGTCTCCCTTCTGAAAGACGTGCTGATGGTGATCGGATTGTTGGTGGTGATGCTGGTGACCGACTGGAAGCTCACGTTGATTGTTCTCCTCCTGGCTCCCGTTGCGTATACGATGGCCAAACTGTTTCGCGATTACGTTCGGGAGGCATATCGCCGTATGCGCAAAAAAGTTGCAGAACTGAACTCCTATGTGGACGAGCATCTGTCCGGTATGCATATCATTAAATCCTTTGCACAGGAGGAACGGAGTGCCAGGGAGTTCGAAGAAATCAACGAGGAGGAGTTTGACTCACGGATGGATCAGCTCAAGATTTACGGGGTGTTCCGACCACTGGTCCATCTTATGCGGATTATCGCGACGGCGCTGGTGCTGTGGGTGGGTGGTTTTCAGGTCATTCATAGTGCAGTGACCATCGGTTCACTGGTTCTCTTTTTGAGCTACGTCGAAAAGCTGTTTAAGCCCCTTCGTGAACTGGCACAGAAATACGACGTTCTTCAGCGGGCCATGGCTTCGGCGGAACGGATTTTTGATATCCTGGATCGAGATACTGAATCGTACGAGGGATCTGCCGTACCGGCGAAAAGCGAAGGGAGGAAGGGACGTCGCATTGAGTTTGAACGAGTCTGGTTTCGGTATGGCTCGCCGGATGATGAGGATCCATGGGTTCTTCGTGACGTGTCATTCACCGTGAAGCCCGGGGAGAAAGTGGGGTTTGTTGGTCCAACCGGTGCCGGGAAGACGACGGTTTTCAAACTTCTCCTTCGCTGGTATGACGCACAGCGCGGGCAGATTCTTCTCGATGGCACGAATATTCGTTCGCTGGATTTACGGGAACTCCGATCGCAGTTTGGCGTTGTGTTGCAGGACGGGTTTCTCTTTTCCGGAAATGTAATGAAGAATATGAAAACGATGGGGGTTCATCCGCCGGATGCAACCGTCCGTGATACGGCAAGGAGATTGGGCGTGGACTCCTATGTCGAATCGCTTCCCGAGGGGTACCGAACGAAGGTGTCGTCCGGTGGGCAACAGATGTCGCAGGGAGAACGTCAATACATTTCCCTAACGCGAGCACTCGTTTCGGATCCCGACATTCTTCTCTTTGACGAAGCCACGGCAGACATGGATACCGGTCTGCAGAACAAACTTCTGGAAGGGCTTACGAATTTCGGCTTTGACCGAACATCGCTCACCATTGCGCATCGACTGTCGACGATTCGCCACTGTGATCGGATTTTTGTACTCGATCGTGGGGAAATTGTTGAGCGTGGAGACCATCGGAGCTTACTGGCAAATGACGGCCTCTATGCTTCGCTTTACGACCTCCAGGTTCAACAGGTCGAATAGTCCTGTAACGAACGGACCGTCGGGATGATAAGTGATTCGAACTTCATATACCTGTACAATACAGCACGGAATGTTTCCGGAACACCGGAAATGAATGTTTAGAAGAGGACGATTCCTTGACAGATAATCAGCAACCCACAACCAACAATTCAAGTTCCATCCTGAGCCCACCACGGCCGGCTCGAAAAGCGTTTCGAAAATATATTGGTGAAGAAATGGGTGGGGCCATCGATTGGAGTCAGCTTGCAGTATTTCGTATGGCCAGCCGGATCTGCCGTTCCACACCCGAGGTGCTGCACGACGCGATTCGAGCCCTGCTTCGCGACACGACGTTCTACTCGCTGGGGCGGATTCGACAGGTGTGTTACGGGAATCTGACACTCGCTCGGGGAGAGGTCTGGGATGCGGATGCAATAAGGTCCTTCACCCGTAAGGTGTTTGATTTCTGGGGAAAGGTGGTGATTGATTTTTTTCGTCTTCGGTATGTCATTGACGAGCGTAACTGGCAGCAGTTCATTCGCATCGAGCAAATACACCACCTGAACAAAGCCCTTGACTCGCCCGGAGGAACGATCATCGCCGGGCTTCACATGGCGAACTGGGAATTTATCGGACAGTCACTTGCCTGGATGGATCTTCCGGTGACCTCCATCGCGCGCCGACGAAAACATTCGTCCGCCGTGGATCAGGAATTAATGGACTGGCGAACCGCATGGGGGCAGGACGTTGTCTATTCCGAGGAATCACCCCGTACACTTATGCGGTTGTTGCAGGAAGGGGAGATTCTCGGAATTGTAGCGGATCAGTATTCCGGGCGAGATGGTATTTTCACGGATTTTTTCGGTGCACCGACTGCGCATTATCCCGGTGTGGCCGTGTTCGCCAATCGAATGGAGGTTCCGGTTGTTCCGGTGCACTGTCACCGTGAGCGCGATGGAACGTACGTTGTCGAGTTTGATCAACCCATTCAACCGATCACGGACGGGGAACGTGATGAGTGTAACCGGAACGTGATATCAGAGCTCTTTCGACGATTTGAGTCCTACATCAGGCGATATCCGTACCAGTGGCTCTGGTTTCACAGAAAATGGAGAGACAAGTGGCTGCGGGAGGAGCATCTTGACTTGCTGAGAAATGCCCCGTATCTGACCAACCATCCGGCGGACTGAGCAGAGCGAGCTCAGTGATGATCCTCACCCTGGTTCGAGAAACGTTAACAGGGCCTTAACGGAGTGTAAGTCGACCTCTGAGGAGGACGGAAGTGGATTCAGGATGCGGCAGTCGCTGATGCGTCCGCTTCCTTCAATGTTTCCGGCAAGTTGAATTCCATGTCTTCCTCAGCGACCGATAGGCGCTGGGCTTCCGCACCACCGTACTGTTCATCGATCCAGTCAATGACCCCCTCAACAAGATCTTCCGGGGCGGACGCCCCGGCCGTAAGCCCGATTGAATCCACGTCTTCCAGCCACTCCGGATCGATTTCTGAAGCTTCCTGGACCAGTTCGGCGGGGACGCCGAGGTCCCGTGACACTTCCACGAGCCGGTTGGAATTTGAACTGTTCGGTGCACCGATCACGAGGATAAAGCCCACCTTGTCCGCCATCGCGCGGACAGCGTCCTGTCTGTTCTGCGTGGCATAGCAGATGTCTTCTTCCGACGGTCCCACAATGTCATCAAAATGATCCTCAAGGTCCTCCACGATTTCCTGCGTGTAGTCCACGCTGAGTGTGGTTTGCGTCAGAAACGCAACCGGCTGATCCGCACGGATCGGGAGCTCGTCGATTTCATCGGAAGAACTGATCAGGTGAATGTTGTCCGGCACCTGACCCATCGTTCCCTCGACTTCGGGATGACCCTCGTGGCCGATCAATATGATATGCCGTCCCTGATTGTAATATTTTCGTGCTTCCAGGTGCACTTTGGTGACAAGCGGACAGGTTGCGTCGATGTGAGTCAACCCACGTTCTTCCGCACGCTCACGCACTGATTTTGGTATGCCATGGGCGCTGAAGATCACGACGGCGTCATCGGGTACCTCATCCAGGGTCTCGACGAAGATGGCCCCTTTTCGCTCCAGGCGCCGTACGACGTGACGGTTATGCACGATTTCATGTCGAACGTACACCGGCTGATCCGGGTAAGCCTCAAGTGTTTTTCGAACAATATCGATGGCACGATCCACTCCAGCACAAAATCCTCTTGGATTCGCTAAGAAGATGGTTTTCATGGCATGGCTTGCCGAGTAGGGTCATGAACTGGCAGAAAGATCGACGTGATCTTAATCATAACAAGGGACGCATTGAAAAACCAGCTGAAAACACAGGAACAAACACGTTCGCAACATCGTCGAATACATGATATATCATACTGGACGTATCGGCGCACGAGGCACGCATAAACCCCTTTCATTTCCTTTATACCGAATCGAAATGACCAAATTTTCCGACTTCGAGTACGACCGAATCGATCCGGACACCTTTCGGTCTGAAATGGAGCAGGCACTCGAATCATTCCGGGAGGCCAGCACCACCGAGGAACGAATCGAGGCCATTCATACCATCAATGACCACCGCAACAGGTTGAACACGATGCAGACCCTTGCACACGTGAAACATTCCATCGATACGGAAGATGAGTTCTGGGAAGAAGAGCAGGAGTTTTATGATCAAACCGGGCCCACCTTTTCCGAGTTCATCGATCGATACTATCAGGCACTTGAGTCCGAAGACGAGCTGGAGGACGTAAAGCAGCAATTTGGCCCCCAGCTGTTCCGTATCGCCGACCTGAAGACCAATACCTTTTCACCGGAGATTAAGGAGGATCTGGCGGAGGAAAACCGTCTCTCCACGAAGTACCAAAAGTTGTTGGCCTCCTGTCGTCTGGAATTTCAGGGCGAGGAACGAAATCTATCGGACTTCTCACCGTTCTTGCAATCCACGGATCGGGACACGAGACGGGGGGCGGCAAAGACGAAGTGGTCGTTTTTCGACGAACACAACGAGGAACTGGATCAGATGTTCGATGACCTGGTCAGCCTCCGGCATCGGATCGCCGGTGACCTCGGATACGACCGGTTTACTGAACTTGGGTACGATCGGATGTGCCGATCGGATTATAGGCGAGAAAAGGTGGCACAGTTACGGGAGCTGGTCGTAGAGCATGTGGTTCCGCTGGCGGAAGAACTGAAGGAACAGCAACGGAAACGCCTCGGCGTGGATGAGCTCATGCTCTACGACGAGCCGTGTAAATTCACGGATGGGAATCCGGATCCCAAAGGGGAACCGGATTGGATCCTGCGCCGGGCGGAGGAGATGTACGGGGAATGCTCTCCGGAAACGGATGAATTTTTCCAATTTATGATGGAGAACGGTCTCCTGGACGTGAAGAACAAGAAGGGGAAAGCCGGTGGCGGCTATTGTACGTATTTTCCGGACCACGGGGCCCCGTTTATCTTCTCGAATTTTAATGGAACGTCCGGTGACGTTCGTGTTCTCACCCATGAAGGGGGTCATGCGTTCCAGAAGTACCAGAGCAGACACTTTGATGTGCCGGAGTATCGTTCGCCGACATCCGATGCGGCTGAGATTCATTCAATGAGTATGGAATTTTTTACCTGGCCGTGGATGGAGAATTTTTTTGAAGAAGATACGGAAAAATTCCTGTTCAAACATCTATCCGGGGCGATTCGATTCCTTCCGTATGGATGTGCTGTTGATGAGTTTCAGCACCGGGTCTACGATCAGCCAGAATGCTCCCCGGAAGAACGTCACGATATCTGGCGAGAACTTGAGTCCACCTACCTGCCCTCCCGGAATGGAACGGGTATCCCGCACGTCGAGAAAGGAGGATACTGGCAATCACAGCGGCATGTTTATCGGTATCCATTCTACTACATTGACTACGTCGTCGCCCGTGTCTGTGCCCTGCAGTTCTGGTCCCGGGCACGAGACAACCGGGAGCAGGCCTGGAACGACTACGTGGACTTATGCGGGCTTGGAGGCAGCCGATCGTTCCTGGAGCTTGTGGATCACGCGGGATTGTCTTCCCCGCTTTCCGAAGACTGGGTGGATACCGTTCTGCCCGAAGTGAAAGACTGGTTGCGGGAATCCTCCTTTTACAAAAGCTGATACCGCAGTTAGAAGTGAAGTGTTGGTGGGGGTGAGCTAGATTGCATTGATCTTGTTCGCTTGGGGCGTGAA
>CAZQNZ010000013.1:0-22630 GCA_964594615.1 uncultured Planctomycetia bacterium | reverse complement strand
GAAAGCAGCGTTATCCGCGGAGGCTCTGAACAGAACTGATGCGGCTGAGAACCTGACTGATCGGCGGGTTCGGATGTTCAGTCTCTGTGAGACTGGAGTTCATCAAGAATGTAATCCGCGAGAGCTTCCGGTGTGTGGTCGTCCGTGGATATCGAGTAATCCGCCGCTTCGTCATACAGCTCCCGGCGCTCGTCCAACACCTGTACCACCTCCTCGATTGCGGATTCACCGGCGAGGGTGGGGCGATCTTCGTCCGTTTTTGAATCGTTTTGCATGCGCTTTCGGATCGTTTCCGGTTCGGCCCGGAGCCAGATCACCGTTCCCCGTTCGTCCATGAGTTCTCGGTTGTCCGGTCGTTTGACCACACCTCCGCCGGTCGATATAACAGCTTCAGTCAGTGAACTCACCTCCTCCAGCATCTGCTGCTCGAGCTCCCGGAAGCGGTTCTCTCCATTCCGGTCGAAAAACGCTTGAATCGTTCCTTCAATGTTTTGTTTGATGAGCTGATCCGTGTCACAGTACGCCCAGTTCAGTTGATAGGCAAGGTGACGGCCGACAGCTGATTTACCAGTACACCGGTATCCGATCAGGTATAGCGTTTGATCTTTCATATGCCGTCTCGGTGATCAGGTGAAACGTGAGCGAAATTCATCAACGAGTTCCGTGCTGAGGTCCCCCCGCTCTCGAGCGATTTTCATACAGTTTTTCGTCAATTCAACATACAAATCGGCGTAATCCTCGTCAACCTCCTTGATGGAGGCCTGGTGTGCGTTGATCGTGTCGCCGTCCCCCCGGGCGGCCGGGCCGGTGAGGGCGGATTCCGGTGATGTTTTGAGGGCGTTCGAAACGGAAGCGTCAATCAGTGGTTGCAGTGTGGCCAGCGGATCGACTTCATCGTCCGTGGCTTTTTGCATGAGATTCGCGGCAACGGATAGGACACTGATCACGTGATTGCTGGCAAACACGGCAGCCGCATGATAGAGGTCTTTTCGATCCGGTGGAATAACGAATGAGTCAGCCCCGATCTGATCAGCGAGGGCGTCGAGTTCGGAACAGACATCCGCTGATCCTTCTATAGCCACCCATGCCTGAGGAATCGATTGCATTCCGCTTTTGGGATCGGGCACCGTTTGAAGGGGGTGAAAACTTCCAATCCTGAGACCACGGGAGGGGGATTTAAGCGGTGTCAGTAGCTCGTCAGCGGTATGAGCGCCGCTGCAATGGACAGTGAGGGTCTCATCTGAAAGGATCTCTTTCCGACGAATTTGATCGGCTATACCGGAAATCTGGTCGTCGGGTACGGTGATAAAAAGGACGTCGGCGTTGGAACACCATGGACCGGCGTCGAGGTGTCCCGCTTCGGGGGGCAGGTCCAGGAGGTTTAGACTTTTCTTCAGGCTTTGTTCGGTCCGCGTGGCAATTCCACAGAGGTCATGACCGGCCGAAGCAAATAATCCGGCAAGTGCGGTTCCGACGGCGCCGGCACCGATGATACCGATCTGGTTGCTTGACATGTCAGTGACTCCGGACGAAATAAAAAAGGGTCCCCACGGATGCCGCGGCAGATGCTTTCTGGGACCCGATATGTCAAGTGGGCACCTCCCGGCTGATCAGGCCGTCCTTTCAAGAAGGCATGACCGTTACAACCGGAGATCGGTTCCCTTATTAACGTTTCTCGGTCCTTTACCAAGCATCTCTCACGCACATCGCAGAGACCTACCTAAAGTATAACATGATTCACCGGGGACAACAAAAGTGTGAACCGAGAGGAGGGGGTAACCGAGAAGAGGGAACCGGAGGTGGGAGGGGAAGCCAGCGGTCGGATTCGAACCGACGGCCTGCTCTTTACGAGAGAGCTGCTCTGCCGCTGAGCTACGCTGGCGGATTAAGAACTGTAAGCATTATATGGATGACCGGGTCGTGATGCAATATATTCTTCACCATTAGCATCATGGGGGAAGTTCGACGTATCGGAGGCGGCGAATGCAGGGCATTCGAATGAATGGATCATCATCCTTATTCCACTTCACTCCCGTTTTTGTGAGGTTTTTCACGCGGATCGAACGGTCCAATATCACGTTGCATCTCGCCGTTACCCGGCGTCAACGAGGCACTATCGGCATTGCCTCCTGATCGTTCCTTCTCCTGCTTGGAAATGGAACCGCTGATGATACGGGGTTTTCAGCGGTCTACTAAGCTGAATTGTTTGTAGATGTTTGGCAGGCGGGGCAATCCGAATTCTTGTAACGATCCACGTATCGGATCGAAGAACGGTCCATCTTCAATTCGATCAACCGGTCGAACAGCGGTCTTCCGAAACCAAGCAGAATCTTCAACACTTCGTATGCCTGCATGGATCCCACCGTTCCTGCAAGGGGACCGAGAACTCCAGCTTCAGAGCAATCCGGTACGCTATCCTCCGCAGGAGGAGACTCGAACAGGCACCGATAACAAGGGGACGACTGCGGGAGCACACTGAGTACCTGACCGGTGTGACGGAGGATTCCACCCAGCACCATGGGTGTATGTTGTCGCAAACAGGCATCGTTGACCCGGAATTTCGTATGGAAATCATCCGATCCCTCCACAACCAGATGGGCGTTCTGAACCGCATCATCCACGTTTTTCTCGGTCAGTTTTTCCGTCACAGGTTCGATCGTGCAGTCCGGATTCAGGTCCTCGAGAGCCTCAGCGGCCACGGTCGCTTTTGGTTTGCCAATATCACCGGTACGAAACAGGGGTTGGCGCTGGAGGTTGGATTGCTCGACCCTGTCATGATCGAAGACCGTCAGTTGTCCGACGCCCGCTCCGCAGAGGTATTGCAGGATGGGGGTGCCGAGCCCTCCGGCACCGACAACGAGAACGGAAGAGTTCAGTAATCGCTTCTGGCCTTCGCCGCCAATTTCAGGGAGTACGATTTGACGGCTGTACCGGGATAGGAACGAATCGTCTTCCTGCACGGGCAAGGGTCGGCAAGTGTGGAACCTGTGGACGGACGAGAACCGGTCTACGGATCACTTCGTTTCGATCCGGTTTTCCTGTTCTTCGAGATGGGCATTAATTTCCTCCTCAAGACCCTTGTACGGAGCAAATTGGCCCGGAGAGACCCCCCGTTTATTGAAGATGTCCAGGACGGCTCGACGGAGCTGGATGTCGGACTGGTAATCCACGATAAACGCTTTCCCGCGGATATCTCCGATTTTGCGACGTAACTCATTGCGAAGGAGCCGCCGTACGCGGTCCTTGTTCAACTTTGTATCAAGCGACGTGTAGAACTCATCAAAACCGGGGTATTTTGTCGAACTGTTTTCGTCGTACTGGGCCAGTTGCTTGAAGGTCTCAAGATAACGTTCCCGTTTTTTGGAAATGTATTCGTCAATTTTTCCCGTTTCCAGCAGCTGCTCGGACGCGTATGAAAACCAGTAACTCTCCTCCTTGGGTTTGATGGTGACCGTCGGTTTGATTCCCCCTTCCGAATTGTCGTCCATGCTCACTTCATCCTGCTCCCAGTTGGACCGATGAGGGGTGCGACCGGACGGAAGATAATACTTGGCCTGAGTGAGTTTGATGGCGGCGCCATCCGTTGAATCCAGCGGAAGCAGCTGCTGAACACTACCCTTCCCGAAGGTGCGCTGGCCAATGACTGTGGCCCGCTTATGATCCTGAAGTGTGCCACTGAAGATCTCACTTGCACTGGCACTACCATTGTTCACCAGCACCGAAAGCGGTCCGCTGTATTCCTGGGGACGCTCTGCAAAAAAACTGCGATCCCGTCCTTTCCCCCGTACGGAGAGGATCAGATTTTTGTTCCCGTTTTCGTCTTCGGGCTTAAGGAAGAAATCCGTGATGTGAATCGCCGTAGGAAGGTATCCCCCCGAATTGTTGCGAACATCGACAATAAGCCCCTTCATCCCCTGCTTCTTTAACTCCTGAATGGCGTTTCGTACTTCGGAATCTGTTTTTTCACCAAAGCTAATAATCTGAATGTAACCAATTTTACCGGGGAGCATTCGGTGCTTTGCGGTGTTTGTATCGATCTGACCCCGTTCGATCGTGAATTCCTTCGGCTCCGTCCAACCCCGTCTCATTACGGAGAAGGTCACTTTTGTTCCCGGTTCCCCTTTTAATTTTTTAACGATGGTCTGAAGCTCTTCTTCGTACGTGGAGTCTCCCTCCACCTTGATGATCTGGTCATTGGTTCGTAATCCAGCTTCGTACGCCGGTCCGGAGTAAATCGGGCGTTCGATTGTCAGGTATCCGTCCCGCATCGATACCACCGCTCCGATTCCTCCGTAGGATCGGTCAAGACCCTCTTTCAGGGATTCCAATTTCTCCTTGTTCAGGTACGTGGAGAAGGGATCAAGTTGTTTGGTGATCCCTTTCGCCGCTCCTTCGATTAACTTGTTGCGATCAATCTTGTCTGCATCCACGTAATTTTCATCAATCTTACTGAAAATTTCGGCGATGACGGGATACTTTGTGGAGGAGTTTGATTTCTGGAGCTGGAGGTTCCGGGAGAGGTTTAATTTTTGAAGCAAGGTTTGAGCAAGCATGCCCCGTTCGGTTGGATCGTCCGTGAACGATTCGAGCACGGGACGTGCCTCCTTGGAGGCATCCATCCGTGCCAGGGCCACCGCCGCGTGGAAGCGTATGTGATCGCTGGTTCCGTCCAGAAGCTCAACCAGCGCTTCTCGGGCTTTGAGACTAAACCCCTTGACACCGATCAGAGCACGGGCGAGACTGAGTTTGACGGAGGGGGAACTGGATTCGGCCAGCAAAGCACGGAGGGTGGTGTTCGCATCCGGAACCTCCACCAGAAATTCGTCGTTCCGGCTCAGATGCCAGATGGCGTCACCGGCAAGCCGTCGCACACTGGAATCACTCTGTTTTGCAATCGAGATCAGGGTGCCAAGCGCCTCCTTCTTTTTGGAGGTGCTTTCCTCATCGGATTCATCGGTTCCGTCTGAAAGTTTGTACTGTGCGTATGCGGCGGCAATTCGCACTTTCGGGGACGAATCATCAAGCGCCATCTGGATTAATTGGCGGTTGGACGATCCCTTTCGTTTCAGTGTCGAGGCCCTGGACCAGAAATTTCTGATTTTCGCCTGTCGTATCCGGTCAAGGGAAGCGGTGACGGTGTCCGTTTCCGGGGATGACTGTGCGGGAGCTGAATGTTGAACGACCGGAACAGCGGCGGTGACGAGAAGAGGAAGGAGGAATAAGAGGGTGTTTCTACGCATGGATTTGAAAGAGCAAGAAATGGAAAAGAAAAAGCACGGGCGTGCCGTAGTTAGCCCCGGCCGATTTCTACCATTCGGTCCAGCGCCTCTTTCGCACGGACTCGGACATCTTCAGGAACCTGAATTTCCGGTTCTTCTTCCCGCAGGCATTTCAGGGTTCGGTCAAGGGTAATTTCTTTCATGTGGGGACAGGTCACGCAGGTGGAAACAAACTGCTTGTCCGGATATTTTTCTTTCACGTTGTCCGACATGGAACATTCCGTAATCATCATGATCTGATCATGATCCACCGTTCCCACGTAATCAATCATTTCGGAGGTGCTTCCGGTGAAGTCAGCTTCGTCCACGACGTCGGAGGAACACTCCGGATGGGCGAGCACGGCCAGATCGTCGAACGTGTTTCGATGGTACTGGATGTCCTGAGGCGTAAATTCCTCGTGAACGACGCATCGTCCATCCCAGGTGATGATTTCTTTGTCCGTTTTGCGAGCGACGTTTTCCGAGAGGTACTCATCCGGTATGAAGATGACCCGATCGGAATCGACGTGCTCGATCACACTCAGGGCGTTGGCGGACGTGCAACAATAGTCTGACTCCGCTTTCACTTCGGCTGTTGTATTAACGTATGTGACAACAGGGACCCCGGGATGAGCCTCCTTCAACTGACGTACATCTTCCCCGGTGATGCTTTCGGAAAGTGAACACCCCGCTTTACGACTGGGCAGCAGCACTTTCTTGTCCGGATTCATAATTTTGGCCGACTCAGCCATGAAGTTGACCCCGCAGAACACAATAATGTCCGCGTCGGATTCGGCGGCCTTGTTGCTGAGTCCCAGGGAATCACCGGTAAAGTCGCTGATGCCGTGAAAGACTTCCGGCACCTGATAATTGTGACCGAGGATGACTGCGTTCTTTTTCTTCTTCAGTCGCTCGATCTCCAGGATCTTCGGAGCAAAGACCCGGCATTCAAACCGCGTTTTTGTATCTCCAACTTTCTCATGGAGTTCCTCAGCGGTTTGTTCGATTTCTTCCGTGCTGAATTTTTCTTCCGTCGCTACTGGCATGGGTCGCTACAACAAATTGAAGGTGAGCAATAATGAATAAATATTATACCTCTTATCGATAATTACTATCAAGCTTAACGGGATCCTGTGGATGCGAGCGTACCGGGTTTGCTGGAAAAGTTATTTACTTTTTCTACTGGAAATGCTCGATATGAGTACATGTGTCGCGAACGGCTATCGTATGCCGAGCCGGATTCAGTGAAATGTGTAGTGATTGGAATTACGGAATCTTACGGGTTTTAGATCCGATCGGTTGTTGACCATCGGTCCAGCAACTGGGGATCAAAAACATAGTTCGACCTGATCCTCGTCCTCCAGAACATGGTCACGCGGAATGCGTTGACCATCGTACATGTTGTCGTTCCCCCAGATCCGTCCGAATTTCAGATCTCCGGCGATGTCCCGGTGAACGTGTTCGGCGAATTCCTGAACGGTACTGCCTTCCGGAATCGTATAGGGTTGATCCCAGTCGGGTTCCTGGCCGTCCGGGCGACTGTAAATACGAATCAGTCCCAGCAAATTCCAGAGTTCTTCCTTTATTCGCTCCATGGATTCTTCCTCGCGAGTGGAGACCTTCAATGGGTGAAACTGATCCCCGTACAGATCCCGGATGATCTGCAGGCGCTCGTTCGCCCCTTCCGCATCCATTTTGTTGGCAATCAGAAGCGTGGGTTGCACCATGTAACCGTCCGGAGGAGGAAGTCGTTCCGTCTGCCAGGAGGGAATGACTTTCTCCTGATCCAGCACGGAGAGCGATTCTTCGAGGTCCCCGAGACAGTTTTCGGAACTGGCATCAATGACCATGCAGACCGCGTCGGCACTGCGCAGAAGCGGATTAAGCCAGATGGGTATATAATCCGTGGTGATGGGGGGCATGTCCACCAGTTGAATATCGACGTTTTCATACGCCATCATCCCCGGATAGGGCTCACGGGTGGTGAACTGGTAATCACCGGTCTCCCGATCCAGACTGGACAGATTGTTAAGGATGGTGGTTTTCCCGCTGTTCGGTGGACCGTAAAGGAAAATTTGGCCGCTTCCCTGCCGTTCGATGGTCATCGAACGGCCTTTTTTCTGTTTTTTCTCCTTCTTTTTCTGGAGTTCTCGTTTCTGTTTGGCTTTCGATATTCGCTTTCGGATGTCCGCCTTTACCTTGTCCGTGCCCTTGTGATCCGGAAGTTCGGATAGCATTTCCCGGAGCGCATCAAGTTCCTCCCCGGGCTCGGACGCGCTTTGGTAACGATCCTTCGCTTCGTAGAATGAAGGAGGAAGGTTTGCGGGCATAAGTTCGAATTCACAAAAGAGAAAAGAGTCTAGCGATATGTTTCAATATGAGAATGAACACCGCAAATTTTCAAACGGTGTGTACGGTCTCCGGAACTGGAATGTGCACGGTGGTTGAACAGGAATTCAGCAAGCAGAGTTGAGACCGGGCGAGACATGCCTCCCGATCATCAGTTGATCGTCGCCTGCTTCAGTGATTTCCCAAAATCGTTCAGCTCGGAGCACATTCGTTCCGGCTGTTCGTGGTGGTCTTCGATGATGGATTCCAGGGCTGAGCCTACGATCACGCCGTCTGCCCCTGCTTCCACCATTTCACGAACGTGTTCAGGGCGAGAAATCCCAAAACCGACGCATACGGGGAGATCGGATTCCTCGCGGATGGTCCGGATCAGATCCAGGGTCCGCTGGCGCGTGCGTTCACGCTCTCCGGTCACGCCAACGACAGCGACCGTGTAGACAAACCCGTCGACGTGCTCGAGGATCTTTCGCATGCGTTCCGGACTTGTAGTGGGGGCCACGATAAAAATCTGTTTCAGGTCGTGTTTGCGGCATTGTTCGGTAATGGGATCGGCTTCTTCTACCGGCATGTCCGCAACAAGCAAACCATCCACGCCGGATGCTCTGGCATCCGTGATAAAACGTTCCGTCCCTCGAGCGTAAATGAGATTGTAATAAATCAAAAGGCACAAGGGGACGTCAGGTGCCTCCTCGTGAATGCCGGATAACAGCTCGAAGCAGTCATCCGGTGTGATTCCGGAACGCAATGCCCGCTGGATCGCCGCCTGAATCCGCGGGCCGTCGGCAATCGGATCCGAAAACGGGAATCCCAGTTCCAGGAGATCCCCATGCCGTGCGAGAATTTGGAGCACCTCCTTCGAAAGCTGAAAATTGGGATCTCCAAGTTCGGTGAATGGGATAAAAGCGGCTTCGTCCTGTTCTCGGAGTTCGTGAAAGGTGGCTGCAATGCGCGACATGGTTTCTGTAATGGTGAGTTCGACAAAAAGGGCGTGATCGTTACGCGTCCGACGTTGCTTCTCGAACCGTGTCGAGATCTTTGTCGCCACGACCGGAGAGATTGACAACGATGAGATCCTCCGGGTCGAGATCGGACGTTAGCTCGGGAAGGTACGCCACGGCGTGAGCAGTTTCGAGCGCCGGAATGATCCCTTCCTGTTCCGAGAGCAAGTGGAATGCATCGAGTGCTTGCTGGTCGGTTACGCTGGTGTATGTTGCCCGTCCAACATCTCGGAGGTGGGCGTGCTCCGGTCCCACGGCCGAGTAATCCAGTCCGGCTGATACGGAGTGCGTATTGGAGATCTGCCCGTGCTCGTCCTGAAGTACATGGGTGAAGGTGCCGTGCAGAACGCCTTTCCGGGCATTTCCCTCGCGAGCGAATCGGGCAGCGTGTTCACCCGTTTCAGGTCCTTTCCCTCCCGCTTCGACACCAATCAAATCGACCTGTTCGTCATCGATGAATCCACGAAACAAACCGATCGCGTTGCTCCCACCCCCGACACACGCCAGGGCTACGTCTGGAAGACGATCCTCATGGTCCTGAATCTGTTCCCGGGTTTCACGGCCGATCACGGACTGGAAATGAGCGACGATCTCCGGATACGGCGCCGGGCCGAGTACCGATCCCAGCAGGTAATGGGAGTTCTCTACGTTCGCCGTCCAGTCCCGCAGGGCCTCATTGATGGCATCCTTCAGCGTACGGGTTCCAGAGGAGACGGGTACGACGTTGGCACCGCTGAGTCGCATGCGGTACACATTGGGCTTCTGTCGTTCGATATCTTTCTCGCCCATGTAAATGTCACATTCAATGCCCAGCTTGGCACAGGCGACCGCCGTTGCGACCCCGTGCTGTCCCGCTCCCGTTTCGGCAATGATCCGTTCTTTCCCCATATATCGTGCCAGAAGTGCCTGCCCGAGGGCGTTATTTAGCTTGTGAGCCCCTGTGTGCAGCAGATCTTCCCGCTTGAGATAAATCTGACAATTGAAGCGGTCACTAAGGTTTTCGGCGTAGTACAGCGGGGTGGGACGTCCCGCGAAGTCCCGGAGGTACCCCTGAAGCTCCTGCTGAAAACCGTCGTCATCAATGCAGGTTTGGAACTCATCTTCAAGCTCCTGAACGGCCGGCATCAGAGTTTCCGGTATAAATTGTCCCCCGTACTCACCAAATCTTGACATCTGTATCTCCCGGGAAAGAAATTCCGCGAAATTGGGTGTTTGAACGGATTCGAATGAGGTCGATTTACGGACCAAAGGGGGCGTCCGGATATGGTCTAACTACATGATTCCTCAGGTGAAGTGTAAACAGTGTAGCACGGTGCGGAATGGGGTGCAATCCGAGCTCCCTCATTTCTGGAAGATCGGAAGGTATTTGTACGGGATCTGAAGAATGAGAAGCGCCAGTGAGGTGCTGTAGACACGGGTAACGTCACTCTCCCAGGACCCGTCCTTTTTTTGCATCTGAACCAGTTCGGACGCGTATGTTCGATACCAGTTTTCCCAGTTCTCATTTTCCGAAAAATAGAAGGCCTGTGCGGCATAGAACATCCCATAATAATACCAGCGATCACCGGGCTCCGGCACGTGGTTCTTCATATACGTGAGGCCTGCCTCGATCATGCTGGAAAGTTCTTTTGATTGGCGGGATGAATTTCCCTGGTAGATACCGGTGTAATTGAGGGTGCTGACGGCTGCGGCGGTGAGGGCAAATGAATATCGCTTTCGGTTCTGACTCAAACTGTACATAAATCGTCCTCCGCCATCGTGTGATTTTTTTACGTACTCGACGGCCTGTTCGATCATGGAGGAACCAACACGGATCCCAGCGTTTCGTGCCGCACGAAGGGCCTGAATCTGTGTAATCGTGACCGAGGCCTCATCCCCGTCGTCCGGAACCGGGTGATAGCCCCAGCCACCCAGTTCTGTCTGAGCGTATCGGGTTCGATGGATAGCGGATTCGAGGGTTTTCTTTAATTGTTCCTGATCCATTCCCGGTGACAGCTCGTAAGAACCGTATAATTCAGCGAGGAGAAGCATAGCAAATCCGTGACCGTGCATGCGCGAATCCTCCTCCGCTTCCGTAAAGTACGTCGTACGACCTCGGGCCTGTGAAAGGACATATGTTAATCCACGCCGGATCGTCTCACGATATGGGCCCCGATCAGGGGTGCTTCCACTGGCGAGTAAGGCAAGGGTGGCGAGGCTCGTTTCGGCGACCGGATAGGACGCCCCGATGTTGCCTTTGTTCAGTTGTCGTTTCTTCAAGAAACGCTGACCGTTCGTTATGGCCGATTCGATCTCAGGGGTAATCAAATCGGAGGGTGAAGAAGAGAGGGGCCCGGACTTGTCAGATGGTTCGGATGGTTCAGCGCTTCCTTCAGCAGTAACCGGTGTGATGGGAATAAGGAGGGTAAGGAACAGGAGGGCAAGGATACGGATCCGGAACATGGCGTAAATGGTGAACGATTCGGCACCCTCCTTCTCCGGGTTTGGATATAATAGACGGATGAAATCCCGCAGCGAGGAAAGCAAAGTGAAGTTTGCGACGAAGCATGTGGTTGATCGCCCCCGATGTACCGGCGACTCGGAAGAAGGTGACTTGAAGACGCTGGAGCAGGCATCACGTATTTTTTTGGAGGGAGACCTCATGGTCCCGTCCGAACCAGAAGAGGGGTTCAATGACATCATGACGGGAGGAACGTCGCTTGCGAAACCCTCTGCCTCACTGTATTTGAACGGGTTGTCAAAGCGAGAGGTTGTCACCGGTTTGCTGGCTGTGAACAGGGCATGATGCTGTGATCGTCGTCGCATATTGTACCGGGCATATGACAGTCAAGGGTCGGGAGTTGACGATCTCTTGACGGGTCCATTCCAGATATTGGCAACACCGTCACGCTATTGACGGGACGAGTCTTCTCCAAGCTTTTTATAGTATTGACGCAGCCGTTCCCCGTAGCTCGGAACGAAATCCTCATTTCGACGCTGGAGGATGGCTTCGCGTACTTTTTCCGGCAGTTCGCCCCACGAGGAAGAACCACCTTGCGAGTGTGACTTGATCTGTTCAGGAGGGGTGCTGGAATCTTCGTACGGTTCATCCGCAGGCTGATTTTTGCTCTGGCGTTGTTGCTTCGGCTTGTTCGCACGCTGCTGTTGTTTGTTGCCCTCGGATGGTTTCTTTTTTTGATTGTTCGATTGTTGATTCTGTTTTCGTTTGCGTTTCCGGCCGGAGCCGGAGCCGCTGGAACTTGAACGTTTCCGGGCAATTTTTAACAGTTGATCGATGTTGTTAAGGGATTGTTTTTGAGCGGATTTGACCTTAGAGACCTGTTCCTTGAATGAAAGCAGCTCCTTGAATTGTTTGGAGGCGCTTTTCTGCTGATCTTTCGAGTCATTCAGGATCGACTTGATCTCCTCAAGGATTTGTTTTTGTTTCTCGGAAGCCTGTGGGTTCTGATCACTGTTTATCTGAATCTGTTTCAATTTCTGCTGAATGACGTTGAGCTTCCGCACGTTGGTTTCCAGTGAGCGCGCGGCGGTATCCATTTTGTCGATAATCTCATCGAGGATTTTTGTGGGATTCTTCTTTTCACGTGCTTCCGGTGAGGATCCCCCATGCAGTTCTCGGTTTGCTTCCTTCAGTGCCTCGAGATCCTCATCTTGCTCCCCGGCCGGATCGGATGATGCCTCGGAGGATTCACTGGATTTGTTCTTATCCTCCAACAGCTTTTTGAGTTTATCCATCGTTTGCGTGTCGTTTGTCTGTTCTTGACCGGCAGCCGGGAACGACATGATCAAGCAGAAAACAAGTACAGTTACCGATGTGAACTGATGAATATGAATCATTGCTTTCTCCGCGAAAGTTTTTTCTTTAACTTCTCGGTGAGCTCTTTGATTTTCATCTGACGGATGGAGAGTCTACGGGCCCGAGTTTCCTGACCGGAGGAGGGGGCTTCCCCCTCGTTTAATTGATCATTAATGCTTTGATCAAGCTGCTTGGTACGATCGTAGATTTCCGACTGCATACGGCGCAGCATCTGCAGCTCGGCGGAGGGGGGAACGAGTCGCTGCTGTTGCCGTCCTCCTCCCTGTTTTCCCATATTGCGTTTTTTCCGCCGGTTCTTTTTCTTTTGTCTCTGATTATTCAGTGCATCGATCAGTGAACTGATTCTCCTGACGACGTCCTCCTGGAGTGTGGAGGTGTAGGAACCCAGTTTTCGTTTCGGATACAGTCGCTGACGGATGGTTTTCATGTCCTGTTTGATGGTCTGGATGGTCCAATCGTACACGACCACCCCTTCCTCCTCCAGTTTTTCCTGAATCTTCGTTGTCGATTCGACCAGTGACGCCTGGGAGGAGCTGAGATCGCGAAGCGTCATCAACTGCTTTCGGTTCAGCCGACCATCCTTCTGTTGGCCGGCGAGTGTGTCCGTCTGATTATTGACGTTTTTTTGTTTTTTCTTCAACGTTTTGAGACGTTTGGATAGTTTGTATAATTTTTTGGCCTGTCGTTTACGTTTGCGCTTTCGACGGGCACGCTGCAGGTTCTTGTATGCTTCGGATAGGTTTTCACGGGCGTCTTGCTGAGCCTTGCTGGCCTGTTTCATCCGCTGTTGAGAACCTCCCTGACCCGAACTTGACAGGCTTTGTTCCGCCTGTTTCATGTTCTTCTCGGCCTGTTTTATGTTCTGGGAGGCGGCGCTCTGCTTCTTGTTTTTGGACTCCTTTTGTAATTTGTCCAGTTGCTCACGCAATTTTTTCTGCCGCCGTCTGAGCTGTGCGAGCCGGCGTTTCTCCTCACGGGAAAGATCCTTTTTCTTTCCGTCCTCAAGGTTCGAAAGGGCCTTGTTTAATTTTTGCATGGACTGGTTCTGCTGGCTTTGAGCCTGTTTGTTTTGCCCGGAGGAGAGGGATGAAGAAGCTTGCCGCATCGAAGATTGAGCCTGTTTGAGGGACCGGCTTCCGTTCTTTAGTGCCTGTTTTGCCGATTGTTTACCGGATTGGGAAAGACGGTCAGAATTCTTGCGCATCCGATCAGCCACGTTCTGAGCTTGTTCAGCCAACTGTCGCTGTTTCTGTGCACGTGCGGATCGAGCTTGCTTTTGGGCATCGCTACCGGTGCCTCCATTTTTGAAGGACTCAAGGGCTTCCCGTGCTTTTTTGAGTTGATTCATTGCTCGTTTTTGAGGTTGTTCGGCCGCGCTCGGATTTTTCCTCTGCAAGGCCTGTTCAGAGCTGTTCATTTCATCTCCCGCCTGTTGCGTTTTAGAAGCCGCCTCCCGAGCGTTTGCGGCTGCTTTTTTGAGCTTTTCCGAGTCCTGTTGATTTTTGGCATCCGTGGTCAGCTCCTTCAGCTTACGGGCCAGGTCTTCTGCGTTGTTCGCCAGCTTATCCTGCTGCTCATTGAGGGCCTTCAATTTCTGCTTGACCGATCGGTCGAACGATTGTGCTTCCTGATCCGATAACGCCTGGACGGTTTTCCCCAGCTGACGAGCTGCATTCTTCTGAGACTGAACGGATGAAGCGCTCTGGTCGCTGGAGAGTTTTCTGGAGGCCTCTGTCATTTCGTCCACCGCCTTTTTCGCTTGCTCAGAAGCCCGTCGAATCGAGGAACGGGCCTGGCCCGACCGGGATCTCGATGACAGCTTTTCCGCAAGCGCTTTCGTCTGCTCCCGCGTTTCCTGTTGTTCATCCCGGATGATGCGATTGGCATCCGATTGCCGATTATTCAGGCGATTTTGAAGCTCCGATAACTCCTTCTGGACCTGCTTCAACTGAGCGGTGGCCTCGGTGGCGTTTCTTGAGGCCTCTTCGTCGGATTGGTTTTTCACGGAACTGGCAGCTTTCTGCATCCGCTTCTGGGCTTTTTCTATGGAGTTCTGGAGTGATTCGCTGGCATTGTCAACGGGCAACTGCGCAAGCTTCTTCAATGGTTTTCTCACCCGGTCCGAAAGTGCCTTACGATTCAGCTCCTGCTGACGTGCCAATTGCTCCTGTTCTTTCTGATTATCCGGGGTTTCGTTCGACTTCATGCGCTCAGCCAATTTCTTCTGACGGTCCAACACCTTTCGAAGATCCTTCAGGGTCGATTGCGTCGTATCGATTCCCGTTTGATATGCCTGGTTTGTTTCGAGAAGTTTCGTTTGTTTCTCTTTGATGTTGATTGCTTTCTGCTTCAGTTCACCGATGGCCTGTCGCTGTTTGGATTTCAGTTGGGCCGTCTTCTGGATCGTCTGATTCTGTCGTTGCTGTAGCCGCTGAAGTTCGTCCTGGAGGGCGTTTGCCCGTTCTCGCATGTCTTCGACGCTGGGCGATTGTTGTTCTGCGAGCTGTTTCTGCCTGGATTTTAATTCCTGGATTTCTTCTGAAAATTCACTGAGTGTTTTATTGCGATCCTTGCGAAACTGGTTCGTCTCTTCCTGTAACTGTTTCTGTTTTTTTCTGACCTGGTCGACTTTCTTCTGAAGAGGACCCAGATCTTCCAGTTTCTCAGATGTATCACCCGCTTTAAGGATGTCGAGCAATGATTGAACTTTTTCCATCGCTTCCCGGGTGGTTCGGGAGTAACGTCCTTCCTGATTCTTCCGAATGTAACGGGACATCATGTCCATCGTCTGAATAATCCCCATTTCTTCGGCACGCTTTTTTGCCTTTCGGAGTCGCGAGGCAGCTTGCTTGCTCTCCCGTGCTTCGCGTTCGGCGATTTTCCACATGCGATCCAGAAGGGTTTGCGCTTGTTTCTTCAAACGCTGGTGCATCTGCGAACGCTTGTTCGGGGAGGGGGAATTGTCGTTCTGTGCGTCGATACCGGTGGAGACGAGAGGAAGGAGAAGAAGTAGAACGGAAAGTTTGACGGTCTTCATGATCACCTCCAAGGGATTATCCGGATGTATCAAACGATTCATTGTCCTGCACTTCCTTTAAACTTTCAAGAATATCTTCCCATTCATGGATGATATCGGCGTAATCATACCAGGATCCCATTTCATTCAGGAGAGCATCCAGTTCGGTGAGCGTTTGTTTCTGTAAATTCAGAGACTCATCGATTCGCTGTTTGCGTTTTTCCGCACTGACTACGGGGATCGCCTGTGCAATTCGTTTCGCCGCATCGGACATCAACTCGGAATGGATCCGATTTGCGTGCTCATGAATGGCTGCGAGCGACCTGCGGCTTTTCTGATCCCATAGTTTGTTGAAGCGAGCATCGCGTTGCATGCGTTTCAGCTCTCTTGTCAGGCGCTGCATTCGTTGAGTCAGGCTTCTCTGTTGATTACGCCGCTTTCCGAGCTTCTGTTTCAGAGAATCTTGTTCAGGCGACAAGGCGTTGTCGGAGAGATAGGAAAGCTGTTCCTTTGCCTTTTTCTGGTCCGATCGCAGGTCGGATATCCGTTTCCGAATGTCTTCCTGTAACTGTTGAAGCTTCACTTCCAAGCGTGACGGGGGAATGAGGGTCAGGCGATACGTTTTGGTTCTGGATGGCTCAGCACCCTCACGGCCCACGTCGTTTGCCATGATGGAATAGTACAATGTGTCTCCTTCGGAGAGGTCCAGTTCCTTCAGCACAAGCCGGTATTCGGATTGAATTGTGGTTTCGCCGTATTCCCGATCATTTTGAGCTGGGGTGAACGGTATCGAGGTGGGTTCACCGTCATTGATACGCCGCGTCAGGCCGATCGATTTTATTCCATAGTCATCCGAGGTCGTGCTACGGATGGGAATGGTTCCACGTGGTGTAGCCGTTTTGTTCTTTCCGGGATAACTAATTTGAACTTTTGGAGGTTGATTGGTCTTCGTGCGGACAGGGAAACGCGAGGAGCAAATGGAAGATGGGGACGAGCAGGGGGATTCCGGTTCTCCCTGTGTCTCTTTCATAAACAGTTCAAAGAAAAGTTTGCCATTGTTTCTCATGGTCAGTTCGGTTCGCATGATTTTCTGCTCCTTTCCCGATGACTCCAGTGAGACAGCCAGATCTGTCGTTTCCTGGCCGGAGTCAAAATAGGCTTTGGCCGTTTGTACATTGGCCGGTACCGTCGCGCTGATTTTAGCGATAGAATCAAACGGGGCCGATAATTCCTGATCGGTAATGGGCTGGTCCTCCGGTGTATCGGCTCTGTTTGTGTACTCCGGATAATCGTACCGAATTTTTAGTTCCGATATCCGTGGCCGATCCAGTATCGTTACGGACCCTTTCCTCGTTTGCCCATCTCCCGCGCTGACGACGAAATCAAACGGTTTTCGGACATTCTGGACCGTGTGTCGGTAGATACGTTTCCCACTGGACGAGGTGTTTCCGGTCATCTCAATCATTCGGGACGGACCGCTTTTCGGTGTAATCTGAAGGGAAGCGGAAGAGGGGATTTGTTTTGAATCTGGATCCACGACAGCACGAATTCGAATATCATTCCCTTCGATGACTTTCTGAGTACGGGAATCCAGCAGGGTAATCCTCGTTGCCTGAGGCCAGTTTTGATTGCCGCCGCTCAGTCGAACCAGCCAGGTGCTGGCTTCCTCCGGGAACGAGATGAGAAACAAGCTGAACAGAGCTGCACAGAACAGGCCGGTGCACAACCGTTTCAGCATGGGGCGGAGGGACACGATGTTGCGCGGACGCACCTGATTGAGTACCGTATCAAGATCTTCAACCAGATGGTCGATCATGCCGTGTGACACTCGATCCCGGTCGCCGTGTTTTCCGGAGAGTTCCAGGGCGCTGATGAGCCGGTCATTCAGTTCGGGGTATGCATCCTCCAGTTCCGCAGCTACGTCTTTCCTCGTTAGCTGGTAGGTTAGAGGTCGAACTAAAGATCGCCAGATCAGGTATAAGATTCCGATGGTCCCGGATCCGGTAATGATGATCCGAACCGTCGAGGGCAGGTCCGGTATAAGGAAATCGACGAGAAACGAAAAAAGGAAGAAGAGAAAGGAGGCGATCAGGATCTCGCCGAGGCCGTGAAGAAATCGTACAAGACGGACGAAGCGGGAGACGGAAGACAGTTGGTTGTCCAGTCGCTCAACGTTCGTCTTCAGGTCAGGGGATGTTGCCATGTCGGGGAGGATATTCTGAGAACACGAAGTATGTAATATCGTAAGTCATCGGGTTAAAAGAAACAACAATTTTTGGGTGAACATGAGAATGTGAGGTCGTGAGCACATCGGCAACAGGTAGAGCACAGTGTAGAAAACCGGATGGGAAGTGCACGGCAGGAGCATCCACAGCCCGGAGCCATTTCAACTAAAGTATTTGAATTTGGTTGACGATGGATTATTATAGACACCTATCTATTGTACTGAACGGTTACAAATATCGGTCCCTGCAGTTCAGCGAAGAACTCCCGCTGCCCAAGCAAGCGGTGACTACTTACTGAGGGTAAACAGCGTTTTCGTCATTCAGAATTTGTTGTCCAGTATTCGGAGGAGTTGTGCCAGATACGACTGATCAGCGAATCGAACGCAGTGCCGAAGATCTCGCACTGGAGCAGCGAGAAATTTCGATATCCGAATTTTTTACGAAGAACCGTCATCTGCTCGGGTTCGACAACCCCACCAAATCGCTTCTTACCACAATCAAAGAAGCGGTGGACAATGCCATTGACGCCTGTGAGGATGCCGGAATTCTTCCCACGCTTGAGGTTGACATCGAGGAATTGGACGGAGACAACCGCTACCGTGTCTCGGTGTACGACAATGGTCCCGGAATTGTCAAAGAGCAGATCCCGAAAATCTTTGGAAAGCTGTTGTACGGGTCCAAATTTCATCGGTTAAAGATGAGCAGGGGGCAGCAGGGTATCGGGATTAGTGCCGCCGGGTTGTACGGCCAGTTGACCACCGGTAAACCGACCGCGATCCGATCCCGTACCGGCGAGGGTGAGCCCGCACATCTCTACCACGTTCAAATTAATACATCCGAAAACAAACCGGAGATCACCAGGGATGAGGAGGTCGAGTGGGATCGGGAGCGGGGCACGGAAGTTCGTATCGAACTCGAAGGCCGATACCAGCGCGGACATCATTCGATCGATAATTATCTGCGACAAACGGCGGTGGCCAACCCGCACGTCGAAATCGAATATTCTCCGCCCACCAATGAAGACGTGGTCTATGAACGTTCCACGGAGCAGCTGCCGGAGGAACCGAAAGAGATTAAACCGCACCCCTATGGCGTGGAACTCGGTCAGCTGATGAAGATGATCAAACAGACCGATCACAACAAGGTGAGTGCGTTCCTCAAGAATGAATTTTCACGGGTTAGCCCCCGCGTCTGCAAGGAAATATTGTCCAAGTGTGATAATGTGACGACGAAATCCTGGGTGAAAAGCGTGGATCTTGAGGACGGCGAAGAGATTCACAACGCCATCCAGGAGACGGAAATCATGTCTCCCTCCACCAACTGCCTGTCCCGGATTGGTGAGGATCTCATTCTGAAAGGCATGAAGGACGTCATTCCGGGGGAGAAATTTTTTGCTGTTTCTCGATCACCGGAAGTATATCGCGGAAACCCATTCCTTGTAGAGGCCGGCATTGCCTATGGGGGAGACATCCCCAAAGACGAGCCGGTGGAAGTGCTCCGATACGCCAACCGCGTCCCGCTTCTTTATCAGCGTTCCGCCTGTGCGATTTCCGAGGCGGTCGGAAACGTCAACTGGAAGACGTATAACTTAAAACATCCAAAAGGAGGACAGCCGGTGGCCCCTGTGGTTATTATGGTGCACATTGCTTCGGTCTGGGTACCGTTCACGTCCGAGAGTAAGGAAGCCATCGCCCACTACCCGGAAATCTTAAAAGAGGTGAAGCTCGCACTGCAGCAGGTGGGGCGGAAGATGCGTGCTCACATTAACAAAAAGCAGAAACGGAAGGAGCGAAAGAAAAAACTGAATTACCTTGAGGTGTACGTTCCGCACATTTCGGAGGTCCTCAAGAACATCCTGGACATGTCCGAAGAGGAACGAGAGGAACTCGAAGATGATCTCGAAACCCTGCTCCGCCGTGAAGCCAAAATCAAAGAGAACGGTGAAGCCTCCTCGTGAACCGACCCAGCAACCGAGTTATCACCACATCCATTATTTGAGGTAACGATCATGACTGATCTTCTCGATCAAATCATTAACACCGCCGAAGAAATTAAGGAAAAAATCCAGGATCAGGAGCAACCGTCCATGGATTTCCCGGTTCGGTCCCTGAGCAACGTCGAGTTTGACGAGGAAGAAGGATATCTGCGTATCGGTGACCGAACGAAAAAGCGTACGCTGAACGTGAATACCGTGAAGAAGTTCGCCCAGGCTCTTCGCATGTTTAACCTATCCCGCGAACTCATCGAAAACGATGACTTCGCCACCAAGCGAGAAGCGTATTACATGAGTAAAAACTGGGACAAAGCCGGATTTAAGAACCAGGATGAAAGTGATTCGGTCATGGATGACGTGGAGGCCTTTTTCCGTGTGAACCGGGAGCAGCTTCGTTTTAATCCGGAGGAAAAAGGAGGAGAAGTGGCCGGGCCGTTGACCGTGATCGACGAGGATCCCGCCAGCGGAGAGAAAATCAGAATCGACTGTACGGATTTTGGCACGGGGGCGTATTCCATACCCATTTCGGTGGAGGACCTGGAGTTCGAGTCGGACGCTGATTTTATCATGGCGATTGAGACGGCCGGCATGTTCCAGCGACTGGTCAAGCATGATTACTACGATCAGGCGAACTGCATTCTCGTGTCCATGGGAGGTGTGCCGACCCGTGCACTCCGCCGGTTTATACGACGCACGGCAGAAGAGCTGGATCTTCCGGTGTACGCTTTCGTTGACGGTGATCCCTACGGAATGTTCAATATTTACCGGACCCTGAAAGTCGGTTCCGGGAATGCGGCCCACATCAACGATTATTTCTGTGCCCCCATGGCATCGTTTCTCGGTGTGGATTCATGGGACGTGGAGCGACATGACCTGCCCACCCATCCGCTGTCCGATCGTGACATCAAGCGGGCCAAGGATGCGCTTGACAACGATCCATTTGTTCAAAAACATGAAAAATGGCAGGCGGCCATTGAAAAGTTCCTCGACAAAGGTGTTCGCTGTGAACAGCAGGCGTTCGCTCGCTGGGGGTTGGATTACGTCGTTGAAGAATACCTGCCTGAGAAAATGGAAAACACGGAGGATTTTCTGCCATAAAAAATTATATGACCTGAACGCCCGGGTGATAACGGCCATTGAGGGAGATGAATCTGTTCCGGGTAGAGAGGGAGACGGGGTGGTCGCTGTCGAACGAGAACCGGACTTCTGGTACGCCATGGATGCATCGTGACTGAGAGTGATCGGGGAAAGCAACTTGCTCAGCTTGAACAGGATGTCATTTCCTGTCGCCGCTGTCCGCGACTCGTAGAATGGAGGGAGAAGAAGGCGGAGGAAAAGCGGGCCGCGTACGAGGATCAGGAATACTGGGGAAAGCCGGTTCCGGGAATCGGTGATTCTCAGGCGGAACTGGTCCTGGTCGGTCTAGCACCCGGGGCCCACGGGGCGAACCGAACGGGTGTACAGTTTGGTGGCGATTCCTCCGGAGAATGGCTGTATCGTGCGTTGCATCGAGCGGGGTTTGCGGACAAGCCGCACTGGGAGGACGTTACGCTGGAGAATTGCTGGATCACGGCCGCCGTCCGCTGTGCTCCTCCCGAAAACCGACCGACCGCCGACGAACGGAAGAATTGTCGTTCATATCTTGAACGAGAACTGGATCTGCTGGCGGACAAACGTGCGATTCTTGCACTCGGGGGATACGCGTACAGGCATGTGCTCCGAATTTACCGCGATCGTGGTTACGACGTGCCCTCTCCCATTCCGGATTTTGAACACAACACATCCTATTCACTGGGGGATAATGCTCCTCGTTTATTCGTTTCCTACCACCCAAGTCAACAGAACACATTTACCGGTGTCCTGACGGAAAAGGCGTTTGATCGTGTATTTGAAGAAGTGAATACGTTTCTACCCTGATTTCCAGGAGATATAAAAAAATAAATTAGGTTAACACAGTGAGTTTTCCCGTCCGGATGATGGGTTCTGAAGTCGATCAACACGTCCAGGGGTTGAACGTCATCCCGAGTTCGTTCATTCGTCATCTCTGGACATCAGTTTCTGTTCTCCACTGCCTCAGGTACGGGTTCATGCGTCGACTTCTTATCGGATTCCTCTTCGGGTCCTCGATCGCCATCGCAGGAACGGTGTACGCAGCGGAACCCGAATCGAATGAATCGTACCCGAAAATCGATTACAGCGGGGTTGCCCTTATAAATGATGTGAATCTGGACGGGCTGAGGGAGGAGTTCGGCGAGTTTGACCTTCCCGACCTTCCGCGTGTGCGGACCGGTCCCGTGATTCATGTCGAGCCCGGAGAGAACATTCAGAACGCCATTGACCGGATCGCCGACCGCGGCGGGGGTGTTGTTCGGCTGAGCGAGGGAACGCATCATATCAACAACCCCATCGTGCTGACCGGCAACCTGATCTTGGAGGGGACCGGTTCGAAGACGGTGATTACCCGAAAGCAGGGGGACCGTGTCAACGGCATGATCAGGTTCAGTGGAGGTGATTCGAAGGACGGGGTGCTCCGCGACGTTATTCTCCGTAATTTCACGATTGACGGGGCACGCAGCAGGGCGGAACGTGGGACGGAGAGTTGGACCTGGCCCAGGGGTATTACGATGACCGACGGAGGGACGAAAAACAGGCGAATTCTTGTGTTTAACCTCCGGATCAAGCGCTGTTCCTACGGTTTTCACGCGAAAGGGACGCACGCCCTGATCTTCAAAAACGTGCATCTGTTCAATAACGGCTGCAAGCACGCGTACGCTCACAATTTGTATCTACGCCGCAACAAGCGTGTGGTCGTTCGAGACAGCCGGTTCACCGATTCACATACGGGAAACGGGATCAACCTGTACGGACAGAAGCACATCATACTTTTCAATAACCAGATACGAAACAACAAGTTCCGCGGACTCCGGGCGGCAAACAGCAGCAAGGTCGCAATCATCAACAACCTGGCGACGGG
>CAZQNZ010000012.1:0-31323 GCA_964594615.1 uncultured Planctomycetia bacterium | reverse complement strand
TGGTTGATCGTTATACGGGGGCATTGATCGGAAAAATGGTACCCGACTCCGCCGGAGGATCCGGCTGGCTGGACGTCGCTGAGCCCATTGATGCCGTTCGACGGAAGTCGGGGGAATACCTGGTCGCTGTGGAGGAGGACTGGCTGGGTCGAATTCTCCTGTACCGCCTATCGGATGAATAGGAGATCAGGAACGGGATAACAGTTCTTCAGCAATCCGGTTCCACTCCGTTTCCAGGTCGTGGTCGGGCATTTCTTTGCCCGCACGGTTGTACCAGTAGGACGCGTTGCTTTTGTCGCCCTCCTTGCGATGCAGGTAGGCATGTACCCACGCGCCAACGGATCCTCCGTGATCCTGGGCAAGTTCGTGTGCCCGGTCCCAGTTGCCGCATGCGTCATACCAGAGCGCCTGTAAAGGAGTGGACAGTTCCGAGGGTGGAGTGTCATTGTCGAGCGAGGACGTTAGCTGTTCAAGATTCATGGATCCGTTTGTTTGATTCAGATGAAAACGTGAAAAGGTGAAATCAAAGAAAACCTTATATGAGCGGTTTTCGATCGCCCCTGAACCTCGGATGAATGACATCGTTGCTCGAAAAGAGCGGGTGCAATTGGAACGAACAACGAAGTAAGTGAGGTGTTTTCACCGCCTTGCGACGTATGGGAAAGACGAGATTCAGGGTATCTTTTGAACGATGGACTGATTATAATTGAGATCACGTTTCCTGACAATCATTGCGCATTTCAGTGTATTCGCTACATTATTACGGAGGATGTAATGGAACTGGGAATTTCTGATCGGACGGCACTTGTTGCGGCTTCCAGCCGGGGAATCGGTAAAGGATGTGCCGTGGAACTCGCCAAGGAAGGAGTGGATCTCGTGCTCTGTGCCCGGGGTGAAGCCGACCTGGAAGAGACAGCGCATGAGATCGAACATACGACAAAATCCGAAGTGTATCCCTTGTCTGTGGACCTTGATACCGATAAAGGGATCGACAAACTGCTCAACCATATCGAAAACACGGTTGATTACGTTGACATTGCCGTAACGAACAATGGAGGCCCACCGCCGGGTACGTTTGAAGAATTGTCCGATCAGGAGTGGGAGGACGCCGTTCAGCGTACGTTGATGAGCAGTCTCCGGATTGCACGTGGTGTATTACCCGGGATGAAGGAACAGGGGTGGGGACGTATCGTAAATATTACGTCCATCTCGGTGAAAGAGCCGATTGAAAACTTGATGTTATCCAACAGCTTGCGTTCGGCCGTGGTCGGATGGGCGAAAACCCTGTCGAAGGAAGTGGGCGAGGATGGGATTCTCGTCAACAACGTCTGTCCCGGATACGTCCACACAAGTCGTGTGGAGCAACTTGCGAGAGAAAACACGGAGGGGACGGATCAAACCGTTGACGAATTCATTCAGGGGCTGGGAGATAAGAATCCCCTTGGACGACCCGGAACACCCGAAGAAATTGGGGCCCTTGTTGCATTTCTCTGTTCCGAGAAGGCGTCCTACATCAACGGCACAACGATCCAGGCGGACGGTGGACAGGTCAGCTCCCTGTTATAAGAGACCGAACGTCTACTCGTCCAGGTCGTCTTCGTCGATGGTGTTTGTTTCGATCGAATCCACGTCCGGCATGGACACGGAGTGTTCTTCTCGAGAAACGACGAAGACGTCCACTCGATTGCTTTCGATATCTCCCTGTGAGTGTCCGTACTCCGAGGTGTCAAGGATGCCGTAGACTTTAGCGGGTTTCTCATCCGTCGGAGTACCCGCGACGTAATAGGCGTTGCCGTCATCACGAACGATCTCTCCGGACCCTTCCACGTAGAAGGACGTGTTTTCCGTAACGGAATGCACGGAATCACCGATCATTACCAGGGCGGATAAACGTGTGCGCTGTCCTTCAACCAACGTTTGTTGTGCAGCGCTGACACGAAGTTCGTTGATCTCATTGTTCTGTAAATTTCGTTCTCTGAGGGACTCAGAAGGTCGTGGTTCGGTGCACGACACCAGCGGCAGGATCAGGACGAGGGAGAACGTGGTGAGCAGCAGTGTTCGTGTCATGATGTAAGTCTGTTCGAATGGATTATCTTGTGGCTAATAAGTACTTGGTTAGTTTAATGATTGAACTGAACAAAAGCAACGGTTTTGTGTACAATCGGAAACGGATGTGAAGGTCTGATCTTTTCAATTCCGTTCGAACTGAAATATCATTCTTGAACGAGCCTTGAGCAGCAATGTGTTCTGATCTGCTTACACTGGTAAGTGATTGGTTTCTGTGTTTATAACGGATACGTTCAAGAAGACGAATGTTAGAGAACATTGAACCCGACCAATACGCGGGTCGTAAAGTGCTTGTGACAGGAGGTTCTGGATTTATTGGGTCCCACCTGGTGAGGCGGCTTGTAATCTACGGTGCGGAGGTGGTGGTGGTCGATGATTTTTCGACCGGTCCCCGGTCGTATATCAAAGAGGTGGAGGAGGATATTCGACTCATCGAAAGTGATCTGGCCAAAATGAGTCGTCCGCTTCCGGGGTTTTCGGAGGTGGATCGTATATTTCATCTTGCATCGGTCCCCTCCGTCGCTCGCTCGCTTGATGATCCCATGATAACGCACAGGGCCAATCTGACCGGTACGCTTCGCTTGCTGGAAATCGCAAAACGGATTGAGCCGGAAACCGTCGTTATGACCGGTAGTACCGTCACCGGCGCTGCTGTAACCGCTGAGGATCGACGGGATGGGGGAGACACCTGTGGATCCGTTTACGCTGCTTCGAAAGGCGCCATGGAATTGTACATGGAACCCTATGTTCACAATTTTGAACTTCCCTGCCTGTTATTACGGTTGTCACATGTGTTTGGCCCCCGTCAGCATCAGGACGATGGTTACGCCAGCACACTCTCTTCATTAATACTTCAGGTCATTCACGGGGAGCGTCCGGAACTGGCCCGGGAGGAACAGGAGGGTCACGATTATATTTTTGTGGAGGATGTGGTGAAGGCACTTCTTCTGGCCGGACTGGAGGATGAACGAGCTGGAACGGTCTGCGATGTTTGTACCGGCCAGTTCAGGTCGGACCGAGAATTGCTGGAGACACTTGATGAGTTGAGTTCTTCTCCAATTGGGGATCCCAAATATGTTGAACGTGAGGATCCGTATACCGAACGGGCGTACCCGGATCCTGAAGGAGCGAGGGAGATGCTCGGATTCGAACCGGAGGCTTCGTTTGAGCAGGCCCTGGCCCGGACGTTTGACTGGTTCAAGGATCATACGACTTGACGGTTTACCCATATCGGAGCGTAACGTTTCCGCTTGATTACGGTGGTATATTTCATCGATGGATACCATGTACGAAAAACTTGACTACGATCAACTCGAAACAAAAGTGTACGAAATCAATAAAAAGCAGCGTGTGGACTACAGGCTTGATGTCTACCTTGCGAGGCGTTTGCAACGGTATTCCCGCTCCGTTTTGCAGGATGTGATTCAGGAAGGACTGGTGTCGGTGAACGACGAAGTCATGACGAAAAAATCATATCAGCTCAACTACCGGGACCGGATTGAAGTGAACATCCCGCGGATCGTAAAGCCCAAACCGGAACCGGAGGACATTCCAATTGACGTGATCTATGAGGATGAACAGTTGCTGGTAGTGAATAAACCCCCGATGATGGTCTCACACCCGGACTCAACGCATCAGTCCGGAACACTTGTGAATGCCGTTCTTGGATATTGCGATTTCGACCTGTCGGATCGTACCCGGGAGGAGGAAATTTATCGACCGGGAATTGTGCACCGCCTGGACAAGGAAACGAGTGGAGCCATTATTGTTGCGAAAACTCAGCACGCACGTTCGCACCTCAGCCAGCAGTTTGAAGATCGAAACGTGGACAAGGAATATCTCGCACTGGTTCGCGGACGACCGCGTTTCGACGAGGATCGAATTGAGAAGCCGCTGGGACGGGACCCGGAGAATCGGATTAAGCGTGCGGTGCGGGAGGATGGGAAGCGTGCAGTGACGACCTATCGAGTGGAGCGTCGGTACGATCAGTACAGTCTTGTCTCTTTGAACATTGAAACCGGACGCACCCACCAGATTCGGGTTCATATGGAGTCGATCGGTCATCCCGTTGTGGCCGACACGTACTATGGGGATAAAGATGTGTTGTTACCGTCGGATCTTGAGGCCGTGGGCATGGATGAATGTGATGTCCCCTCGGATGATGCGTTGATGCATCGACAGGCCCTTCATGCACGGTGGATCGCCTTTGATCATCCGGAAGACGAAGAGCGCGTCTCCGTGGAAGCTCCTTTGCCTGACGATATGAACAACGTCGTTGAACTTCTGGAATCGTCATT
This sequence comes from uncultured Planctomycetia bacterium, assembly GCA_964594615.1. Classification (GTDB taxonomy): domain Bacteria; phylum Planctomycetota; class MHYJ01; order CAYXQY01; family CAYXQY01; genus CAYXQY01. Next base: position 26,959 of record CAZQNZ010000012.1, on the reverse strand, counting down.
AAATTCGTAATTTCACTGATTTCATCGGATGTAAGAATGCATCAGAACCAGAATTTTTTTCTAAAGCAGGTGGAGAAGGCGTTCGAAAACGCTGCTGAACATACGGAGTATTCCCGCGGGCTGCTCGATCAAATCAAGGCGTGTGATAATATCTGCACGTTCGAATTTCCGTTGGAACGGGATGATGGCACCATTGAAGTGCTCACAGCTTATCGGGCTGAACACAGTCATCACAAACGTCCGACAAAGGGGGGTATTCGTTACGCCACCACGGTCAACTCCAGCGAGACGGTTGCTCTGGCCTCCTTAATGACGTTCAAGTGTGCCATCGTGGACGTTCCATTTGGCGGAGCGAAGGGAGGGGTCTGTGTGGACGTACGCCAGTTCTCCGAGAACGAACTGGAACGGATTACGAGGCGATACACCTACGAATTGATGCAGAAAGATTACATCGGACCGGGTGAGGATGTCCCCGCGCCGGATTATGGAACCGGAGAACGTGAGATGTCCTGGATACTGGACACATACAATCAAATGACGGATGACCAGCTCAACAGTGCTGCGTGCGTCACCGGAAAGCCGGTATCACAGGGAGGCGTCCGAGGACGTCTTGAGGCGACGGGATACGGTGTGTTTACGGGGATCCGAGAGATGTGCCGTTTTGAGTCCGAGATGGAGGAGGTTGGTTTATCCCCCGGAATAGACGGGAAGGATGTCATCATCCAGGGCCTGGGGAACGTCGGGTATAACACCGGGAAGTATCTTCAGGAAGCAGGAGCAAACCTGGTCGGTTTTGCAGAGATTGATGGCAGTATTTACAACCGTGATGGATTTGAGTTAGAGAACGTGATGGAACACTGGAAGTCCACCGGTTCCCTGCTTGATTTCCCGGGGGCGGAGGACATGAATCAACCGGAACGGGTGATGGAACGGAATTGTGACATCCTTATACCCGCTGCGCTTGAAGGGGTTATTACCTCCGAAAACGCGTCGGACATTCAGGCGAACATTGTTGCTGAAGCGGCGAACGGGCCGACGACCTACGCGGCTCACAATCTGCTTCTGGAACGTGGAAAGTTGATCATTCCGGATGTCTATCTGAATGCCGGCGGTGTGACGGCCTCCTATTTTGAATGGCTCAAGAATTTATCCCACGTTCGTCATGGGCGGTTGAGCAGGCGCTTTGAAGAAGAGAACGCAAAGCGAATACTGGATGCCGTCAATGAATTGACGGACAATCAGCTCGGCGATGATCGTATTAAGCAGTTGACGGAGGAAGTACGGTTCGGCGCAGGTGAGCGGGAAATTGTGAATTCCGGTCTCGAGGACACCATGATCAAGGCACTTGAGGAGATGATGGAGACCAAACGTTCGCTTCAGACGGATCTCCGCACAGCTGCGTTTGTTAATGCGCTGAGGAAAATTGCGATTATTTACGAGAAAATGGGGATTTTCCCGTAACTTCAGGAGCGTTTCCATTTCTCGACAAGTGGTCCCCCCGATCCGTAGACGGGATCGTTTTCCGGCAACGAAACCTGATTGATGTTCTTGTCAGAAGCAGGTCGTTCGTCTTCCTCCCCGTAATTCATATCCCAATCCTGGCCGGACGGATATGCTCCGATGCAGCGAAATACGTCGGTTGAACCAAGGTTTTTATGGGCGGTGCCGGCAGGCAGGATGAGCACATCCCCTGTGGTAGCTTCCAGTGTAATGCCCTTCGGTCCACCCAGTTGTACCTGAACCGTTCCCCGGTACACCCCCAGAACCTCATGTGCGGTGCTGTGGTAATGATGGTATGAGAAGATGCCGTTTCGCCATGCGTTCGTCCAGTTATTCCGGCGAAACCGGCGTTCCATTTGATCCGCCAGGTCCGAAGAATCCACAGCGAAAGCCGATGTGTAAAACAGGACCGGTAATTGCTGATTGTTTGGAAATCGTCCGCTGTCTTCCAGGACGTCTTCTCGGATTGATTGAGGGGTTTCCTGAGACATTTGAAACCATCGTCAGGATTGAACCAGTTTGTTCAGGGTGTCCAGAAATGGCTCCGGAAGTCGCACGGGTTGTCCCTGATTCGTGTCGTAACCGATCATGGCGGTTCGGACATTGGCCAGGACGACCTCACTTTCCTGGTTGGTGAGACGGGCATAGAAATCAAATCCCATCGGAGAGATGCCACCGGGCGTCGTAGCGATGTTCAGTGGGTCTCCCAGTTCCCCTTCCGCCTCGTAAAGGACGGTAGCATTGAGCTGAATCAGACCGGGCCCTCCAACGTCCGTTTCCGAAAACCCGTATTCTCGCAGGAAACGAACACGTGCTTCCTGGACCAGGGTTAGAACGCGGTCATTCCCGAGGTGACCACTGTAATTGACATCATCCACGCGTACGGATATCTGCGTGGAGAACACATATTCCTCGGGCATGTCCGGATCAGGCCGTTTCATCGACTGGTTTACGGTTTGTGGATGGACAGATCATGCACGTCTTCAGCCGCTTCCAGTACGGATTCGGAGAGGGTCGGATGAGGATGAATGGCAAACGTGAGGTCCTCAACGGTCGCCGCCATTTCAATGGCCAGTGTGCCTTCCGTTATCAATTCGGAGGCGTGATCACTGGCGATTTTTACACCAAGCACGATGTCGGTTTCCTTGTCAGCGATGACTTTCACGAGGCCTTCCGTGCTGTTCGTGGTCATGGCCCGTCCAGAAGCTTGAAGGGGAAATGTGCCCACTACGGGATTGTATCCCTGTTCTTCTGCCTCCTCCACCGACATTCCGGTCTCGGCGATTTCCGGGTCCGTAAAAATGACCCCTGGGATGGCCTGGAAGTCGGCCGCAGTGGATTTGCCGGCGAGGGCCCCCGCCACTGCCAGTCCTTCGGCCGAAGCCTTGTGGGCCAGAAGTGGAGGTCCCGCCACGTCCCCAATTGCAAAAATGTGATCATCGGTTGTGCGCTGATGCAGATCCGTCTGAATGAATCCGTCCTCGTCCCGTTCGACGTCCGTATTTTCGAGACCAAGTTCGTCCGCGTTCGGCTCACGACCCACGCACATGAGCACCTTCTCCGCCTGGATTTCTTCCGTGCCGTCCGGGGTGTTCACCTGAACGTAATTGTACTTTCGCTTCTCAATGATCTCATCGGCGGAGGATTCCAGATAGATATTTACGCCGAGGTTCTCAAGCTTTTTGCGGACCACGTTCACTAGATCCGGATCCGTGCCCGGAAGAAGCTGGTCCATCACTTCGACCACCGTTACATTCGCCCCGAACTTGGCAAACACCGTCCCCAGTTCCAGTCCAATGACACCTCCGCCAATCAACACGAGGTTTTCAGGGACCTCTTCAAGTTCAAGGATATCACGGGATGATAGCAGGAATTCACCGTCAAAGCTGAACCCGGGAAGTTCGATGGGAGAAGAGCCAGAGGCGACGATCGCATGATCAAAACGAACCGTTAGATCATCGTCCTCCTCTCGGGTAACGGCTAATTCGTTGGAGGCAATGAAGGATCCATCGCCGTAGACCACGTTCACCCCGCTGTTGTTCATGAGGTGTTCAACACCCCGGGTCAGTTTCGTAACGATTCGGTCTTTCCAATCGATCAGATCCGGCATGTTGATGGTCGGGGAACCAACGTCAATACCCAATTCGTCCGCATGCTGAATCTCCTCGAACACATTCGAGGCGTGGATCAGGGCTTTTGACGGGATGCATCCCCAGTTCAGGCAGACGCCTCCCGGGTTTCCATGATCGACCAGTGTGGTCTCGATACCGTATTGGTCGAGCCGAATTGCGGTTTCGTATCCTCCGGGTCCTGCACCAAGAACAAGAGCTTCCGTGTCTATCGTCTTCATGAATAGCGTCCTGTAATCAATCGTGATGAAATAGGGCGGTAACGGTACGGATGGAACCGTACAACTACCTATTCAGAGATCGGTATTCTCTGCAGATTTCGGTTCGTTTTCGCGGGATGAATCGTTCCGTCCGACCGTTCGTGCTCCACGAATTTCAGGGCCGACTGAAGGAACTTCTAGTCCTGACCTTCGTGGGGCATGAAGGTATTGGTATCTAAATCCCACAGCACATCGGAGAGATGTTTCCAGATGGATCGTATCATTTCTAGCACTCCCCGATGCATCGAATGGAACAAAAAATGCGGCAGATGATGACGAGTGCGCCGGATGCTATTTTTACAGGAGAAAAAAGAATCCTAATAGGAGCGTATAAGATACGTGAAGTGAAGGATAGTCTCAACCAATAGAACGATCCGAAAGAAAAATTCTAGGGTACGGGATCAGTTAACCTAAACCCCCTGGGTGTCACGGTTTACAACCATTCAGGTTTATATTTGCGAAGACAAGAACACCGTTGATACAACCTGTTCGGCATTTCGCCAGGGGGGAGGTTATTGCTGTTCGATCAGTGGGTCAACGGCGTTTCGCAGTTTTTCCTTACTGGTATAACCGATGAAGGAATTCTTGAGCTGGCCTGATTGATCAAGGACCAGCGTGGTGGGTAATCCTGAAATTCGACCGTACTCCTCCTGAAACTTATCCATGGGAATCGAGTCGTGCATCACCACCGGATACGTCATTTCATGTTTCTTCATAAAGGATTTCACGTCGTCGAGGGTCCCCCGGCTTCCCCGGGGCTGAGGAATGGCGATTCCCAAGATCGTAAATTTTTTGCCGCTCAGATCTTCGTACGTTTCCTGAAAATGTGGTATCTCTTCCACACAGGGTGGGCACCAGGTGCCCCAGTAATTGATCACGGTGACGTTCCCCAGAAGATCCTTGTGGGACAAGTTCTTTCCTTCAACCGTTGAGGCGCTGAATTCGGGCAGGGAGGATGAGTTGCTTGAACTGGTTTTTGTGGAGGTGGAAGGAACCTGATCGGGTTGATTATTCTCGGTTTGTTTTTCCGATTCGGAAGCGGATGACTCGGCCTCGTTATTCGTCGGAGCTTTCGAACAGGCTGTGGCAAGGGCAAGTACCAGAGCGACGGATAAGGTGGGAATGAATGTGCGGAGTGCAATTTTCATCAGGATGAGTGGCAATGAATGTCAAGAAAGATGTGTGGCCGATCCAGTTTGGTCAGCCGACGAAGTAATTATAACGTATTATGCGAGGAATTTATTTCACAGGACCAAGCTCAATACCGTTTTACATATTCAGACGCTTGATCTTGTCCGTCCAGTTGGCAAGGCGAAAGCATCCAACAAGTCGCTGATCCGCCGTGACATATGCCTCTGAACGACCTTCGTCAATCAGGGTCCGGGTGGCTTCGAATAGTGAGGAGGAATCCTTGATGGTAAACGGGTCGTGGGACATGACCTCATCTATCGAGGTGCTTCCGTGAATAGCGGAAAAGTCGGAGAACACCTGTGCAAATTCCTCCGGACCGCCTGTGGTGATGCTTCCACAGTAATCATGCAAACAAAGTTCGATGAGATCCTGGTGTGTCATTTCTCCTTTCAGTATTCCTTCCCCATCCAGTACCGGTATACTTTGCTCGGAACCGTCCGCGAGTGAGTCCAGCGCAGCATTCAGTGTGTCTGTGGTTCGAAGCACATCACCGGGGGGCATCACAAGATCATGAAGCGAAAACGAACCAAGAATGCGAGATCCGGTCGCTTCGAGATAGGAGAGTAATGATTCCGGTGACGAACAGCGGGCCAGATTGTCGATATGGACGTCCTCTTCAAGTAACTTTGAGAACGCGGAGAGCACCTTCAGGTATAGCCCGGAGCGTTTTTCGTCAAACAGAAACAGGATGACCAACTGGACATCTCGCGGGCTGTCCTCCTGAAACGGAACTCCCTCTGGAAACAAACCGATGGCAACTCGAATACCCTCCAGTTCCGTGGTGCGAGCATGCGGGAACGCGACGCCGCTTCCGACGGTAAAGGTGGACTCGAGCATCTGTTCTTCCTTGTTCAACAATTGCTCACGGGCGGCGGCCTCAATCTCAGGAGGTAGTGTATTTAACAGTAGGTCAAGCGCCTCAGGCCGGCTGCCGGCCGTTTCGTTGCAGCATATCCAGTCCTTTTCGACGAATTTTGATAATTTCATGAGGAATCCGAGGAGTAAACGCGTGAGCCTTGAATATAGGTTTCCTGAACGCGAATGTCCGTGAGTGAGCCGGAATAATTTGAGGGGTGATCCGAAAGTGTTACGAAACTTGCGGGGAAACCGGGTTCGATCTTCCCACGATTGCCAGAGTGATTCAAGTATCGGGCGGGCATCTGGCAGGTATGTAAGAGGGCCTGCTTTACGGACACTGATTCGTCATATGAGAGGGGAGCGGGGAGGGAAGAACGGTTCACGGCGGCCTCCAGGTTGCGCAGTGGATTTAGTGACTCAATCGGAGCATCGGATCCGAAGAGGATCGGTGCATCAGCTTCAAGCAGGGAGTTCGATGGAATCATCCGGTTCGCCCGATTCCCTACGCGTGAAGGTGCTGTTTCCGCGTCCTGAAAGAGGTGACAGGGTTGCAGGCTGGCCACGATATCATTTGCACCAAACCGATCGATGTCCGAGGGGGAGACGAATTCGGCATGCTCCACTCGAGGCGGATAAGCCGGGTTATTCCCGTCGTCGTATACCTCTGAAAGTACATTCAGACTGATGTGAACCGCCCGATCACCAATGGCATGAATTGCGGTTGCATAGTTTTTTTCTGCTGCTTGACTTGCGTATGATTTCAGTTCCTGCTGGTCATGTATGAGATCTCCTCGAGGAGATCCCTGATTTCGGGCCGGCTCCTGATAAGGTTCAAACATCGCCGCCGTGCGGGCGCCAAGTGTACCGTCGGCAAACAGTTTCATCCCGGCTAATTCCAGTCCGTCCGCCTCGGGGTCAGGCATCTCCTGCTGAACCGTTAGATCTTCCCAGCTCCCCTGAAAACAGAAAAAAAGGATGTCCGGCAGACAGTCCTGATCCTCTCGAATTTTCCGGTGTGCAGTGAAGCTGTCCGCATGCCCGATATCGTGTGCACAAACGATACCGTTTCGGACCAGTTCCGCCATCGCGTCATGAAGGAGTTCCGACGTGTCCTGGTCTTCCCGGATCGTGTCAATGAGATCCGTAATCGGCTCCATCGCACGTTCGAGAAATACACCGGCCAGGTCGCCGTTTTCATCGCTGATGACTCGTTTACGATTCGCTGCACTGCGACTTAATGGTAGGCGTTGCAGCAGTCGTTGATTGATCCAGCACGCGTGGTGGTCGTGCGACATGAGAGCGATGGGGTAGTCGTCCAGGGTCTCGTGTTTCAGGTTCGACCAGTGAGGCCAATCTCCTCCACACAGCATGTCCGGGTTCCAGCCTCTTCCTCTGATAAGCGTTCCCGGCGTGGGTGAATTCGCTTCAATGAACTCCACAAGACAGCGACGCAGTTCCCGGTAACTCGAACAGTCGGACACGTCCGGCTCCCGCAGGGACTCCCCCAGCCATCTCAGGTGAACATGAGCATCGCAAAACCCGGGTAAAACACATTGTTCCGGACGCTCGATGGTTTGAACACCGGGTCGCTGGGCGACTGTGCGGGCGGCCTCATTCGAGGTAAATACCTGTTTTACCGTACCGGATTCAAAGAGAAACGCACAGGCCGGTGCCTGGTCGGTGAGGGTTTCGACCGGGGAGGCACGAACAAGCGTGGGGGGCACCGTGTTCCGAGGGGAAAACCGATTGTTCAAAGCGTTGGTTGAGCGATCGATTACGGGGACAGCCGGTTCTTGCGCATGTACATTTCATCGAAATAGATTTCCATGACTCGCGGCATGGCCTCCCTGGTTTCCGTGGCCATCTGATAGGCCAGGTAATTGATTTCGCCCTGTGCATCGCCGGCGCCCCGGATGTCAAGAATATGAAGCAGGTGACGGAGGTTCATGGACATCGTCGCATTGACCCGGGTGCCGATGGGCAGACCCATGCGAGCGTGTTCCTTCGGTACGCCTGCATCCACCATATCGTTGTAGAAAGCAACGGCCTGATCGACGAGTTCCCAGTATCGATCGAGTCGTTCTTCACGGGACATATCGATTTCCTTACGCCCCTCCCGGCTCTTGACTTCCGATTTTTCGAAGGAGGGGGGGACGTGGAACTGGTCCTGGTCCACGTCCGAAAAGTCGACGTAGCGCTGGCTCTGGATATCAAATGATATGAGCCGGTGGCGCGTGATTTGAGCCATGCAGGCACGACTCATTCCCTTCACACCAAAGGTGAGTGACACGTGTTCAAGAATGCCGTAATGGCCGCGGCGGATGCACTTTTTGATGAGATACTCTTCTTTTTCCTCCAGTGTCATTTCTTCATCGGTTCGTTCCTCCCGGCGTTGACCGGCCTCCTCCATCACCTGTTCATACGGTTCTTCATAGACGTATCCCTTGTAGTAATCCCCTCGGGCGGCCAGACAGGCGGTCTGCACCGGGTTTGGTGTGTGGCGAATGAGGTCCAGCTGTGGAAGGTCGGGGGCTTCCTGATCCCAATCAAAGATCCATTCCTGTTCGATATCAGACATGAAAGTCGGTGGAAAATGAAGTGATAAGTGATTGTATTGTCGGCAGACGGGGCGCGGTTTCAAACGGTTCGGTTGTAAACATATCGGCTGGAATGTCTAGAAAAGTTGAAAGCTACACCTCCATATTGTATTCTTCACAACCTCGTTGGTCTTGCTCAAGTGGCTGTTATTCTTTGAGAAAAAAAGAGTGTCCTCACCATATTTAAAATGTGAATGCGGGAACTCCTACGAGATTTCCGAGGATCTTGCCGAAGCGCTCAAGGAGGGGCATAAAGCCAAGTGCGATTGTGGGAAGGTCGTCGGGCAGGAAGCACTGCACGAGGGGGGTCCGGCCGATGAATCGGATGAGTCGTCCGACACCGCTGACGAAAAGACGGGGTCGGGAACCATGCCGGAACCTGATGAAACGAGTGCGGAGCAGGGGACCGAGGAGGAAGAGCTGGAGCTTGAGCTTTCCGAATTGCGGGACCGGTGTGAGGAAGCCGAGAAGGAGGTAAGTCGACTGGAAGACCTCCTCGAAGAGAAGCAGCAGGAGAAGGCAGAGATTCAGCAAAAGCTTGAAACGTTCAAATATCGTATTGCCGAGAAGGAAGATCGGATCCAATCGCTGGAAGAGGGACGAGCGGAGGAAAAAGCGGATCTCAAACGTCTGCGCGAGGAGCATGAGGAGGTATCGGGACGGAATGAGGATCTACAGCAGGAGGTGGAACAGCTGAAGGACCAACTTCAACAGCTTCGGGAACAGAAGAGTGATGCATCGGAGGAACTGGAGTCTCTTCGGGACCAGGTGAGTTCGCGGGAACGGGAAATCACGTCCCTGGAAGAACAGATCGAGGCATTGGAGGAAGAAAAAACCGAGGCCGTTCAGCAAAATGAAGACCTGCAGAATGAGTTGAATCAGCTCAATTCGGAACTTCAGCAGGCGCGGGAACGGGACGAATCCGCTCGGGAAGAAATAAAGGAGCTGCGGAGTCGTATCCAGGAGAAAGAAGAGAAGATAGCTTCTCTCGAAGAGACCATCGATGATCTTCAGGAGGAAAAGCGGGAGACGGTTCAGCAGAAGGAACAACGCATCAAACAGTTCCAGCAGGAAATGGAGGGGCTGGAACAGGAAATATCCGATAAGGCGGAGGAGATTTCCTCTCTTCGTAATCAAAACCGCGAGTTACAGGAGGACGTTGAGACTGCCCATGAAGAAAAATCGCAGAAAGTATCTGAATTAAACGAGGAGCTGGAAAAGCTTCAGGAGCGCGAAGATCATGCTCAGCGTCGGTTGACCGAACTTGAACAGCAGCTTGAAGCGAAAGAAGAAGAGGTGGTTTCCCTCGAAGAAACCGTCTCGACGCTGGAGGAGCAGAAGGAAGGGGCCATTCAAAAAAATGAGGAACTTGAAGACCAGGTTGATGATCTGCAGAACGAGCTAAAACAGCTTCGCGAACAGGATCGGTCCAGACAGCAGGCCCTGGAGGAGCTGAAGGGTCAGGTTCAGGAAAAAGAGGAAGACGTGGAGCTGTACCAGAAAGAGATAGAACAGCTCAAGCAGGAAAAACACGAAGCACAGGAGCGGGCTGAACAGATTGCGGAGGAGAAAGAGGAAGAAATCAATCAGCTCGAACAGAACGTCCTGCAGAGAGAAGCCGAGATTTCAGACCTGACGGAACAAAACGAACAACTAAAAAGCAAGCTGGAGACGGCAGAGGAAGAGGCGTCGGAGACGATTCAGGAACTGCAGGAACAGGTTGAGGAACTCCGCCAGCGCGAAGAAACGGCTCAGAACGAGTTAACTGAACTTCGGCAGGAGATCGAGGAGAAAAACGATCGGATCTCCTCCATGGAAGGTCAAATCTCGTCACTCCGGGACGAAAAGCAGCAAGCAGTTCGGGAGAAAGAGGAGCGGGTCGCGTCCTTGAAGGGGGAGGTCGAGGAGTTGGAAAATTCGCTTGAAGAAAAGCGTTCGGAAATCTCATCCATCACGGACCAGAACGAATCGCTCAGGGAGGAGATCGAGTCCGTTCGGGAGGAGGAGTCCGAACAGGTGACGGAACTGAAGGAAAAGCTCGAGGAACGTCGGCGGCAGGAGCAGGAAGCTCGCGATGAGTTATCGGACCTCCAGGAGCAGATTCAAACGAAACAAGGTCAGATTTCCTCACTTGAGGAAAAACTTGAAGCTCTGGAGCAAGAGAAAGAAGAGGCGGTCGGTGAAAAGAACGAACGAATACAGAGCCTCGAAAAGGAGCTGGAAGAGTTGCAGGACAACGTCGATCGGAAGCAGGAGGAGATTACTGAGCTTCAGGAACAAAACGATGAGCTCCGGAACGAGGTGGAAACGGCGCGGGAACAGGAATCGGAAAAGGTATCGGAATTGAATCATCGTCTCGATGAGCTCCGTGAAGAAAAGGAGGCGGCTCAGGAAGAACGATCCGATCTCAGGCAGGAGGTGGCCTCAAAAAATGAGGAAATCGACCGACTCGAAGAACGGATCCTTGTCCTTGAAGAAGAGAAGGAAGGAACGGACGAAGAGAACAGGGAGTTGACGGAACAGGTTCAGGATCTGGAGGAACGACTCGACGAGCTCCGCAACGAGAACAGGTCCCGGCAGGAAGAAGTTGATCAGCTCGAGGAGGATGTCCGTGAGAAAGAGGAGCGAATCTCTCATCTGAAGGAAGAAATTGAACAGCTTGAGCAGGAACGGGACGAGGTCAAACAGCTTGCGGAAGAGACCGTCGACGAGAAGGAGCGTGAAATTGAAAAGCTGGAAGAAAACATCAGTGCGAAGGAACAAGAGATCGACACGCTGTCAGAGCGCAACGACTCTTTGCGTGAGGAGGTTCGGAAGGCCAGGGAACAGGAGTCGGAGAAGGTTGAGGAACTGAAGACAAAACTGAATCGCCTCCGTGAGGAAAAGGAAGCGGAACAGGAAGAGGTGGCGGAGCTGAAAGAGGGCCTCGAATCCCGCGACCAGAAGGTCTCCTCACTTCAATCCACAATCGACGAGCTTGAGGAGGAAAAGCAGCAGCTGATTGAAGAGCAGAACAACCGTGTTCAGGAGCTGAATCAGCAGCTGCAGGGATTGAAGGCACAGATCACGGAAAAAGAAGAGGAAATTGCCCTGCTGCAGGATCAGAATGAGCAGCTTCAGGAAGGAGTGGAAGCGGCCCGCGAAGAGGAATCCGAAAAAGTGACACAGCTTAATCAACAGCTGGAGACTCTCCGGGAGCAGGAGGAACAGGCGCAGGAAGAACTGGACCGTCTCAAAGATCAGCTCAACTCCCGAGATGAACGCGTCCAATCGCTTGAAGAGCAATTGGCCAATCTGCGAGACGAAAAAGAAGAACAGGTTCGAAAAAATGATGACCTCAAAGATCAGGTCAACGATCTTCGCAGCGAGCTTAAATCGGTACAGGAACAGAATCGGAACAGGAAGCAGAAACTGGAGGAGCAGCAGCAACAAATCGATGATAAGCAGGAGGAGGTTCAGTCTCTGCGAGAGAACATCGATCAGCTCGAGACGGAGAAGGAAGAGGTCCAGAAGAAGGCGGATGAAGTGGTTGAAGAAAAGGAGCAGGAGCTTGCTGAGCTTCAGGAACGGGTCAAGGAAAAGGAAGCTCAGATTTCCTCGCTCACCGAACGGAACCATGAACTTGAGCAGGAGCTGGAATCGGCCCGTGAAGCGGAACCGGAGCGGGTGTCACAGCTGAATCAGCAACTGGAGGAACTTCGAGAACAGGAGCGGTCCGCACGGGAAGAGGTGTCCGAACTTGAAGAGAAAATTGAATCAAGAGACCAGCGTATTTCGTCTCTTGAGAGTCAGGTCGATGACCTCGAAGAAGAAAAGCGGCGGGCGCTCTCTGAAAAGGAAGAAACGGTTGAGCAGCTGCGGCAGGAGGCGGAACAACTGGAGGACCAGGTGGAGCAAAAAGAGGACGAAATGTCCTTGCTGACGGAGCGAAACGAGGAACTCCGGAACGAAATTGAATCGTTGAAAGAGCAGGAATCCGAACGTGTAAGCAGTCTGGAACAACGGGTTGAGGATCTCAATCAGCAGGATCGGAAGAAGCAGGAGGAATTGGACCGTCTGGAAGAGGAGATTCAAGATCGAAATGATCGCATCGCGGAGCTGGAAGGGACCATTGATGAACTGCAGTCGGAGAAGCAGGAAGTTGAAAATCAGGTCCAGAAGCGGGTGCGTGAGAAAGAGGACGAGCTCGAAGAACTCCGCGCCGAACGCGATGAACACCGGGAACAAATGGCGTCCCTTCAAGAAGAAGTGCAGGTTCGTAAAGAGGAAATTGAGGAACTTACGGGGGAGAACGAACGACTGCTTGAACAGCTCGAAGAAGCCCAGGTTGAAAACGAAGAGGCGACGCAGGAGATGGAGCATTTGCAGGATCAGCTGGAGGGGCTTCGAGAGGAGAAGAAAGCTGTTGAACAGGAGCTCTCCTCCCTTCGCAGCCAGCTTGAGTCTCGGGATGAGCAGATTCAGAGCCTGGAGTCCGAAGTTGATCAACTCCGTGAATACAAGGAGGATACGGAGCAAGAAAAGGAGGAGTTGATTCGGGAGAAGCAGCAGGAGCTCGCGGAATTACGGGAGCAAGTACAGGAGAAGGAACAGGAGACCTCCGCACTGAAAGCACAAAATGAGCAGTTGAAGCAGGACGTTGATACCGTTCGCCAGGAGAAAGAAGAGGTTGTTGAAGAGCAAAAGAGACAGGAGGGCAAGGTACAGTCTCTTGAAGATCGAATCGAACGGCAGAAAGACCGAATCGAGGAACTCAGAGAGGAACGGGATGAGATCCGGGATCAAAAGAACACACTCGAATCAGAGCTGGAGAAAATACGTTCCGAACAGGAGCAGAAAGCCAATCTGGATGAGGTCAAAGAACTTGAGGCCGCTCTTGACAAGAAGGAGCACGAGCTAAAACAGGAACGAGAGAAAGCACAGAAACTGTACGATCGATTGAAGGAATTACAGGAGCAGCGAATCGAGGATCGGAGTTCCCTGCATGATGAGAAACGGGAGGTGGAACGGAAAGTACAGGATCGAGAGCACAGCATCGAAAAGTTGCAGGAGGAGCTTCAACAGAAAGAAACGGAGCTCAAGCAGGAACGGGAGAAAGGGCGAAAATTGTACGAGCGCCTGAAGGAAATTCAGCAGGAAACACTGGATGAACGCAGTTCGTTACAGGAACAAAACAAACAGTTGAAAGAGAAGTTGCAGAACAATAAAAAGGCGGTTGACGAGTTGAAAAAACGGCTCGAGCAAAAAGATTCCAAGCTCCAGAAGGAGCGGGAAAAGGGCAAAAAACTCTACACCCGTTTGAAAGAGATTCAGGACAACCTCGGGGACCTGCGTAATCTGATGGATATGCCGGACGATACGGAAGTGATCCAGCTTGAAGATTTTAAACCTTCTGAGGACGATGATCGTCCGGAGACGGATGACGAAGGGGAAATCGTTGTTTCCTGAGGACGTTCTTTTTCGTTCTCTTCATCCCTCTCCACAATGGTTCGCACGGTGTTTTTTACGACAACACCATGCCGTAAAATATACTTGTTCTCCGGTGCGGGCCAGCGATCAGTTACTTATGTCCGTTCTAACATTTCGTTTGAGCCAGCAATAGGTCATGTCGGGCTTTACGGGAAGTGCTGAACAACACCCTCCAGATCCGTTTCCCTATAACCATGGATTTCGTGCATCCTGTCCGTCCTGTGGCGAAACGGTTCCGTATGAAATTTTGCTGGACCTGTTCAATACCCCCTGCTCGAACTGCGGAAAATACGCCATCCTGTATTTCTGGGGGAAACAGGAAGGGCCTCATGTGACCGAGGATCTGGCGTACATGTTCTGTGAGGAAGGACTGATGACCGAGGACCATCTGGAGAACGCTCTGGAAACCAAGCGTCAGTCTGAACCAACCCCACTGATTGAACTGCTTCTCTCCATTCAATATGTGACGGTGTCGGAACTGGAGAACCTTGCTCTGAAGTTGATCCCCGGGGAATGGAAGGATCATTTAACGGGAGAGTCCTACCGTGAATTTGAGCGGTCCCGTTTCCACACGCAGGAGAAAACACTTGCTCGTCCGGAAGTAGACGCGCTTTATGCGCTCCTGGACCAGATCTATTCCGGCTGTGGAGAAGCGTTTTCCCGGATGAGTTCGGAGGAACTTGAACAACTGCTCCGGGCCCTGGGGGGAGACCTCACGGCGGGAGCGATTCGCAATCACTTCGCTGCTCTGCTCCTTAGCAAACAGGTACTGAGCGGAGATATCTCGGAACCGGCGTTTGCCCGGCAGTTCTGTAACGTATTTGATCTGGAATACGCATCGGATGTGGAAACGGACGTTTCAGGTATGCTCGGTCAGGAAAATCCCGGGGACCTTGCACAGCTCTGTGCCTTTCCCATTGAAGAGCACGAGGACATAGCGAAGGTCGGGGTACCGGGACATCTGCTCGCTCTCGGCTTTGGATCGTTGTTTCCACTCAAACTGCCGCACACAATTCGAGAAAAAATCGGCAAGCCGGTTGAATGTTCTATCATGCCGCTGTCGAGGGTGGATCAACAGTTTCGGGAACAGTTCGGTCAACAGGTGCCGCTGGACACCGAGCGGGTGTTGAAACTGCTCGATACCGCTCTGGATGAGCTGGGAACCGAACTGACCACCCGTTACGACGCATTAAGCGAAGAGAAACAACCCGTCGCTCCCGGGCAGGAATCGGAACATCCCGTCGCGACGTTGCGCTCGATCTTTCAGTCGGTATCCCTTCCGGAGGAGCAATCGACTGATCGCCAGCCATCCGAGGATATTTCAGAAGCCGTATCCTTCTGGCTGTATCATCAACAAGTTCCAGAACAGATCCCCCCTGTGCTGGATCGGAACGCACTTGACGAACTGGAAACGTTTGCGGAAAACCAGAGGCAGGAGCTGGATGACGGGCAACCGGAGGTGCCCGAGCAGGAGGAAAGCGAGCTGCGGCGCTTGTCGGATGCACTGCAGCAGCTTCGAAGGTCCGGGGAAATTCAGCCGGATAAACTGCATCTTCCGATCGAGATTCTCGACGTGATCACCGAGCTGGAAGCGGGGGCGTACGAAAGCATACCAATTGCAAGGGCGGGAGGCATCCTCTGGTTTGGGCTGGCCCATCCGTCTGCCCGGGTTGTGGCTGAGTTGTCTACACTTACCGGGGAAGAGGTTCGGGTGATGCGTGCAAACCAGAAAAGTGTGGAGGAAGTACTTGTTCGATTTTACGGGGTGCGCAAAGGAGAGTGGCTCCCGGAGCACCGCGAGGAAAACCTGGAGAATGACGAAGCGTTTGAGGCTTTCCTGGAACTGCACAATCTACCCGATACAGGGCAGGAAATGCGAAAACAGTTTCCTGAACATATGGCACGAGAGCTGGGTGTGATACCGGTCCAAATGACGCCGGAAGAAATGGTTCTTGCCTGCAGGGAGCAACCGTATTTTCTGGATCGACAGCTCTTGCATATGTTTTACCGGCGATCCATTTCCTATCGGTATGTGTCCGAGGAGACGTTTGAGGAACTGTTTCAGGAGGTGTATTCGAAACAGGAAACAGAGAGATCGGATGACGAACCGACGAAAAGTGTAGAACGCTGGAGCCGTAAAAATCTGGAGGAGATGATTGGTGCCCCCCTTGCACTGAAGGACATCGAATTGACCGAGCAACTGATCCATGAGCTGGAGGATCTGAAGGAGACGGCTCCTCCGGTTCATATCATCACGGAGCATGAAGCTGCTACATCACTTCCTCCGGTTTACGTACAGGAAGGACAGTTGAAAATATCTCCGGAGCAACTGGAAGAACTTCCGGAATCCATCTGGACGCCGGCTATGGAGACGTTCTTTCCGGTTCTTCCCATCAAGGAACTGTCGAATTCTCTGTTATTTGCATCTTCGTCCCTTGATCGACAATGGTTCCTTGATTTGCTCGGTGTGTTTACGGATCGAGAGGTTCACGTGCTCATCCTGCCCAAGAGTACCGTGGACGATTTGTCACGAATCCGGAGCGGCACATCCGGAGAGGACACGTTTGCCGGTGACCAGCAGGAGGCTCAGAATCAGCCCGGTGCATATTCGGCGTCCGAATACATGCAGTACCGATCATCACACCTCTTTGAATCGTTTCATGAACTGGCCGAAGAAAACCAGTTAAAAAAGTTCCTGCTTCTGTTACTCAACTACCTGTTCGAACATGAAGAAGATGCACTGCGTATCATTTCGGAGGAGGACCGATGTTCCATCCAACGATGGCGGCCATCCGAAGGAGGAGAAGAACTGTTTCGTATAGACAACGCCCATATTTATGGACTTCGGTATGCACTACAAAAGATGGCCGGCGTACCGCTTTCCGACGTTCGCTCGGATCAGGAAGCTATGTTTTCGTTCGTGTACCGTGGAAAAGGATTTGTAATAGACCTGGACGTGAACGCGATTGAGGAGGGGCAGGAACTGGTGCTTAGTTCAAGACCTGATTCGGTGGTATGAACATGTCAACAACTTTATTCTTTATGAGGTAATCATCGATGGTTGAAAATCATGATTCGAAGGCGTCCGATGAGGAGTTTCGTCTGAATCGTCCTTCTGATCAATCGGACAGTGAACGGACGGGACGTCCCATTAGTTTCTGGGTGTCTCTGTTCCTCGGGTTTTTGCTGGTCATCAGTGCCGGACTCAATATACTGTTAATCATCGTGACCATCAGTTCGGCCGGCCAGTTCGGGCCCTCCGCGTCTGCTCGTGATTTTCAGGAGGAAACCCTCCAGGGTTCCGGTCAGGACCGAATTCTCGTGGTGCCCATCAAAGGAACGATCACGGACCAGTCCTCCGGTGGAGTCTTCGGAGCCCGTCAGAGTCCGGTAGAAAAAGTCCAGACCAGGCTTGAGCGTGCCGTTGAACAGGAGGAGGTGAAAGGCATTATTCTGCGGGTGAACTCGCCGGGTGGAGGAGTGACGGCCAGTGATCAGATCTATCATGAGATCAAACGGTTTCAGAAGAAACGTCCGGATGTCACTGTTCTTTCGTACATGGAGAACGTAGCTGCATCCGGCGGATATTATGTGTCGGCACCCGCGGATTACATCATGGCTCACCGGACCTGTATTACCGGAAGCATCGGGGTACTGATGCAGTTTTTCGTCGTGGAAGGGCTTCTGAAAAAATGGGACGTGAATGCCGTGACCATCACCCCTGAAAATGCGGACAAGAAGAGCCTCGGTTCTCCGTTTAAAGAATTGAAGCCGGAGGAGCGTGATATTTTTCAGGGCATTGTGGAAAAGATGTATGCACAGTTTGTTGACGTGACGGCTAACGGCCGCGAGCAGCTTTCCAGGGAAGAGGTTCTTGAGCTGGCGGACGGCCGGATCTATCATGCCGAAGAGGCTGTTCAGAACGGTTTAATCGATCAGACCGGGTATTTCGATGATGCGGTGGAGAAAGTGAAGAAGATGCAGGACATTGATCAGGCGAAGGTCGTAAAGTACGAAACCCAGAAGACCTTCTTTGACGCATTTCGCTCTGCGATTCGATCCGGGAGTTCACCTCGATTGACCTCCCGCATCCAGCGTCTGCTGGCCGGTGAACACCCCCCCGAGCTCCTGTACCTCTGGTCTCCGCGAAATCAAATCGAGGTCGATCGATAATCTCCCCCACTTCACATGGGTTCTCTGGTTGGGTTCACACGGAACCTCTGACCATTCGGTGGCACGATATCACCCCGGTGCCGAGCGGGAAGGGAGGGGTGGGTAAGATTCTCTGAAATCAAGGTATCGGTCCCTGACGGTCTGAAAAGATGTACGGAACCTCCGGAGTTGACCGTAGACCATCACCGTTCGGCAGACACGGACCGTTACGATTCAGAGAAGTTTCTATGGACCGGTTAAGAGTGTCTGCCCAGCCATGAACGCCCGTCCGTTCTCCCCTGTATCGTTGTTGAAACCGATTAGATCACGGAGATGTTGAGCTGATCCGGCTGACCCGGCATGCCGTCCTGCTCCTTCAGTTCGTCGTTAAACTCGTCCACGGTCTGGGAGATTTTCATAGAACAGAAGTCCGGCCCGCACATGGAGCAGTATTCCGCTTCCTTGAACTGGTCGTGTCCGAGTGTCTCATCGTGGTATTCACGAGCCGTTTCCGAGTCCAGCGCCAGCTCGAATTGATCCTCCCAGTTGAAGTTATACCGGGCTTCGGAAAGCTTATCGTCCACGTCCTGAGCACCGGGCCGGTCACGGGCAATATCAGCAGCGTGAGCCGCAATTTTATAGGCGATCAGTCCTTTCTTCACATCTTCTCGGTCCGGTAATCCGAGGTGTTCCTTCGGTGTCACGTAGCAGAGCATCGCAGCCCCGGACCAGCCGGCAATGGCCGCACCGATGCTGCTGGTGATGTGATCGTAACCCGGGGCGTAGTCCGTTACCAGAGGACCGAGGACGTAGAACGGCGCTTCGTTACACACATCCATCTGGCGCTCCACGTTCGGTTCAATTTCATCCATCGGGACGTGTCCGGGTCCTTCGACCATCACCTGCACATCGTGTTCCCAGGCGTTCTCCGTAAGTTCTCCCAGTACGTCCAGTTCCGCGAATTGTGCTTCGTCACTGGCGTCGTTGATACAGCCCGGACGAAGGCTATCCCCCAGACTGAAGGCGACGTCATGCTTCTTGAAGATGTCGATGATTTCATCGTAATGCGTGTAAAGCGGATTCTGACGCCGGTTTTTGACCATCCAGTAGGCCATGATGGAGCCGCCCCGGCTGACGATGCCGGTGATCCGGTCATCGACCAGGGGCAGGTGCTGCATGAGGATACCGGCGTGAATGGTCATGTAATCCACACCCTGTTCGGCCTGTTTTTCGATCACCTCCAGCATAAGTTCAGGAGTGAGGTCGGCGTAATCGTCCACATGCTCCACCGCTTCGTAGATCGGGACGGTACCGATGGGCACGGGTGACTGATCGATAATGGCGGATCGGATGGTGTCAAGATCCTGGTTGCCTCCAGTGGACAGGTCCATCACCGTGTCCGCTCCCCACTTGACCGCGTAGTCCAATTTTTCCACCTCTTCATCGAGGCTGGACGTGGTGGCGGATGCACCGATGTTGGCGTTGACTTTGCAGCGAGAGGCCACCCCGATGCACATGGGCTCAAGGGCATCGTGGTTGATGTTCGCCGGAATGATCATGCGTCCGCCGGCCACTTCATCCCGAACCTCTTCAGCGGTCAGTGAGGGCTCTTCGCCGGCGACGTACTCCATTTCGGGGGTAACAACACCATTGCGTGCGTAATGCATCTGTGTGGCATTGTCGGACTGTCTGCGTTCCTGCGTCCATTCGGTGTCCAGTGACATCGTTTTCCCGGTGAGTAAGAAATGAACAAGGGGGATGGAAGGAATGGACCATCGGGGAAGTGCCGTTTTCCTGCGCCGGTATGAACCGGATCAGGTTCAAAGGGTTTCCTCTCAGGTCCTGAAATGGACCACCCCTAACGAGATTGTAAGACGTATTATAGCGTGTAGGACCGATCGCGTCAATACGAACCGCATGGGGACGTTCATGAGCGGTTCCATGTCTTTTATTTTTTCGTTGACTCATGTTTCACCTCAATGAAGGACGTTCTTGAAAAATTCAAACCATTCTGTTGAAATGACCAAGCACGGGGTTTGGTGTGGTGATGGGTTACGGTTCCATGTCATACACCCGAAAGGACGCTGCCGTGCTGGCATCCGCACGAAGATTTTTCATTTATTATTTCTGGAGGTTTCGCCATGGCTGGAGATGTAAACAACGTTTGCTTGCAGGGGCGGCTTACACGTGATCCGGAGCTTCGATACACACCAGGGGGAACTGCGGTTTGTGATTTCAGACTCGCTTCATCCCGTTATTATCGTGATTCAAACGATGAGCAACAGGAAGAAACCCTGTTTGCACCCGTGACGGTATGGGGCCGGCAGGCGGAAAACTGCGGAGAATACCTGGAGAAAGGGAGCCAAACCATCATAGAAGGACGACTCCAACTGGATGAATGGGAAACCGATGAGGGGGAAAACCGTTCCCAGATTAAAATTGTGGCAAATAACGTCCGATTTCTTGGGGCAGGAGATGGACCGTCCTCACCACCCTCCTCCGATCAAACGGGCGCACCGGATCAGGTCGGTGATTCCGGGAGGTCCGATGATGAAGACGATGATTTCAGTGATATTCCATTTTAGGGTGTTCCCGAATGGCGGTGACTTAGCATATCACGGGGGAATCTTTCCATTTTTTATCGGTGAATTATGGAGCGTTTCACAGCGATCCATTCTCCAGCGGGGAGGGGGAATCCCTTTCGTCCCGAACGTTTTAACCCCCGGTTCCGCTCGTTTTAGTCGCTGCACCTACCACTGTGACGCCCGCTTGCGGGGCTTATGGAAAGGTCCAATACTGTTTGAGTTTATTTCGTCTCAAGCTCATACGAATGAATCACGACCCCGGACTTTCTGTTCTTTGTAAATCGGACTGAAAGTTCACCAGTTCATTCACCGTTATTGAGGTGTGACCTCCCACCTCCTGCGGACAGGACCTCTCTGAACGCTCGCTACAAGGGTGACGTCGTTCCTGGAGTCGCTCAGCGATCGTCTTGTATTGTTGCTGTTTAGCTGAGGGGGAGGCCGGTTCCCGTGCGTCGGTTGTACTCTATCCGTTGGGTTGCCGGTGGATTACTGTTCAGCCACGTCCAGGTCGAAGAGACGGCCACTCGTGAAATTGGGTGTGAGCGAGATCGTAAAGGCTTGATCGTCCCGACGGTCGTCGAACTGAGCTCCGAACCGTATCGTAAAATCATGGAGACGATAGCCCAGACCCAGATGAATGTCCTGGCTGTCGACCGCTCCGAGATCGTACGATGCGGTGCCCGAAACAAGCCAGTGATCGGACAGACGGGTTCGGACGTCGAGGTTGATGCTTTCCGTTAGTTCCCGAACGAAGGAGTGTCTGATCGACAGGGAGAGGTCCTCCGCCGGATTTAGACGGAAGGAGGAGCTTGAGGCTTCGATACGCGTCTGTTCAAGGTTGAACTCGTATTGTCCCTTCAGACTGAATGGCAACGTTGGTTGAAACCGAAAGTCGGTGTTCAGGAGCGAATAATTGTTGTCGAGTACCTCTCCGGTCGAGGGCGATTGTACGCTGGTGATCCAGGCCGCCGGATCCAGGTGGTTCTGTGCGCGAATGCGCTGGCGGTCCCGGTTTGTTTCCGGATAATGCTCGATGGCTGCTCCAAAGGACAAAAATTCATGCACATTGCCGAGATCCGTTCGCGTTCCGGAGGGACGATTCGGGCCGGACGGGTTCTGATTCTGATTATTGCGTGTTCGTGTTTGGTTTGATGTGCTGGCACGCTCGGATTCTTGTTTCTCTTCGGGAGAGGTGCGTGTCTGGAACCGGTTTCGGAGTTCGAGATAGATTTCCTCGTGTTCTCCGACGGGATCCCTTTGATCGAAAAACGGGACACGATTTGGGGCGTGGTTGGAGGCGAAATTGTTGGAATAACGAAGGTTCCATGAAAAGATGTGTCGAAGTCCATCAAGACCGAGTGAGTCACTCCGCACGGCGAACGTTCGGTGAAGATCGTCAAACAGTTCCATTCCTCCCGATAGGACATACCGCGATAGATCATCGTCCTGCATGGGATCTTCTTCATACTGTGTCAGACGGCCTCCCGTGAAGCCTCGGGCCTGGACGAAACCGATCGAAAACGGATACGCGAGTTGCTGGTACGTGTCCAGGCGTCCGGATCGAACGTCGGGTTGGGAGGAAAATCGGTTGCGTCGTCGTCTCAGGTTCCCGAAACTGGTATCTGAGGAATAGACGAGTGGAACAGCCGGGACCTCTTCACCGTGGACGGAGTAACGCAGTTCAGGCAAATATTCGGTTTGCGTCTGGAAACTGTTCAGTCGATACCGGGTCAAAAATGACCCGTACGTGTTATCATCCACGTATCGCAGATAGGTATACGTTTCCCGATCCTTTCCGGTTTTAAATTCCTCTTCAAAAAATTCTTCCATAAAGTTCCGGTCACTGATCAGGTTGACTTCCGTGTCCAACCGCAGTTGTTCCAGGTCCCCGGAAGTTCCATATAGATCGTATCGATGGAACCACCAGGCCCGTCCTCGGTGATCTTTTTCCTGAGGAAGAAACTGTCGATCGAAATCGTTGTCCGGATTCGGCCCTTTGATATCATTCATAAAATAGGTGTACAGGAAGCCTTCGTGATTCCGTTCGAATTGGTAATCGATTTCCGGACCGATGGCCAGACCGCGTCGTTTCCGGTAATCGAGCCTTACATCCAGACCGAGGTCGTAATCGTATACTTTTTCTCCATTCTTGTCCCGGATAACGTCTCCGTTCTCGTCTCGTTTTACGGAGGAAAAGTCAAATCCCCAGAGCGTTTCGACATAGGACCCGAACCGATCGTTATCACCGTACTCCACTCGTTTCAGGGGGCCAAGATCAAAGTCGGACTCCGCGTAGAGAAACGGCCAGTATCCAAAGGGAACACCCTGAATTTGGGGTGTGAGGTGGGTCGCCGACACGGCGGTTTCACCGTCCGGGGTCCGGATGATCCGCAGCGTGTCCGCGCCGACGCTGTAATGGGGATTTGCGTAATCACAGGTGGTGAATTCGACACCGGTTGCCCTGTACGTTCCCTCTCCCTCTTGAAGAAAGCGGTTCGCACGGACGATCACGGGAACCTCCCGTTCGGGGTTGTACGTGCGATAGGTAACGTTTCGGGCGACACCGGTATTGAGCCAGAGGTTCATATAAATTTTTTCCGCCTGTAGAAATTCATCTTCACGCCAGTACAGCACGTTGTCCTCGGCGTAAAACCGCTCAAGTTTCACCTTTTCCGGAATGGGGGAAGACTGATCATTCGATTGGACATTTGCCCAACCGATAATTCGTGAGGCGGTGAGTCGTTCATTCTTCCGCGTTAATTCCGCTCCACCGGACAACAGAATCGCCCGGGTGTGATCGTCGATTTTCCAGGACTCAATCGATCCGGCGGATAACCGATATACATCGGGGGCCAGGGACGGTCCGGTATCATCGGGGGCGGTTCGTGTTTCCTGTGTGTCCCCGGTATCCTGAGCGTGGGAGACGCCGGGGGGGAAGTACAGGAGGAAGCCGGTCAGACACAGAGTGAACGAGAGGAAACAGTAACTGTATAGCGGATCCGACCGGTCCATATGTGGATGAGTGGAAAGCCGCACGTCCTGACCCTCCTGATTCGTCGACTGGATTGGTGCCAGCATCGAGAAAATGAGAAAAATCCTCTTATAGTAAAAACGGTCCGTCAAGCGGTATCAAGGGGCACAGGACAACCCCAATCAGGGTGTATTCGATGAATGGCTCACTCGTGAAGCTGCTGTTCCTGTAATTTCTGAACAGCACTCGTATAGCTTTCATAACGAAGTTCGTGAAGTTCCTCCTGCGCCACGGCCTGCTTGACCGCACACCCGGGTTCATCCAGGTGAAGGCAGTCATCGAAATGACAGTGTGTCCGAATTTGATAGATGTCGGGATAATGATACTGTACCTGTTCGAAGTCACAGGCCCACAGCGAGAGGAAGTTCACGCCCGGCGTATCGATGCCGTATGTGTCGGGACCGAGGGGGTGAAGCGTCATGGACGACGTTCGATGAGTCCCTTTTTTCGTACGTTTGCCAAGTTTGCCCACATCAAGATCCAGCTTCGGGTTTAACGCCTCGAGCAGACTGGTTTTCCCGGAGCCGGACGGTCCGACCAGAACGGCGGTTTTCCGGTGCATGATCTCACGGAGCGGATCCAGGTTTATCGATTCAGTGGCGGAGGTATGCAGCACACGGTACCCGATGTCCTCGTAATCGGGAAGGGGTTCTCGTGCACGCTCCGGATCGTCTACAAGGTCCATTTTGTTGAAGCAGATTAACTGTTCCGGAAGATCAAACTGTTCCGCGGCTGCAAGGGAGTGATCGAGCAGAGTCGGTGTAAATTCCGGTTCCTTGAAGGCCTGCAGTCCGATCAACAGGTCAATGTTTGCCGCAATGATCTGTTCCTTGTTCGGAGAACGGGGCGCCGGCCGACTAATTTTGTTGGAGCGCTCATGAATACGTTCAATTGCTGCCTCTTCCTGACTTGAGACCGTGATGTCCACGTAATCACCCGCTGCGGCCGGTCGAACGAGGTCGGTGTCTTCTTCCTGGAGTTTACCGCGCAGCGTGCAACGATACGATCCCTCCTCCGTTTGAACGATGTAGTGCGACGGGTGAACTTCAGTAATTCGGCCCTGCAGGGAAGTCGAGGGAGAGACGGAATCAGTCACGATCATTTTCAGGAAGCTGGTCCTGGGGACGGATGGATTTCAGTTCCTCCATAAACTCCGTGACATCTTTGAATTCGCGGTATACCGAGGCGAACCGAATGTACGCCACGTCGTCCAGTTGTTTTAACCGTTCCATGATCATCTCACCGATCTCATCGGAGGCGATTTCGGGCGATTGACGTTCGAAGGTTTCCCGCTCAATTTCATCCACAATCCGAGTAATTTCTTCCGCCGGAACGGGTCGTTTCTCACAGGCCTTTTCAATGCCTCGACGGATTTTTTGCCGGTCGAAGTCCTCTCGCCGATCATCCTTTTTACGTACTTTTCGTGGGCTTTCTTCTATGCGTTCATACGTGGTGAACCGCCCGTTACAGTCACTGCACTGTCGACGTCTCCAGATCGCCACACCATCCGCTGCATCCCGGGTATCCAGCACATGGTTTTCATTTGTATTGCAGAAAGGACATTTCATCGGGCCGTCTGTGGTATTTCCCTGTCAGATCTATAAACACCAGGGTCTTGTCGAATGATACAGGTATTTTTATGCGTCAGACAACCGAGTTTCATTGATCCATTTTCTGGTATCTCATGCGATGCGGACACGCTTGAGCGTTATCTGTTTGAGAGAGGAATCAATTCTCCGAGCGAAATATGATTCGATCAATATTTGGACCGCTGTTGTCTCCGGCAATAAGTTGTATGGTATTTTTTCCCTCTTTAAGCTGGCATTCAACTGAGATGGTTTTCCAGGTTGACCAGCTCCCCGTACTGGAAAACGGAATGGTGATCGTCTGACCGTTTACCTTCAATTTCATGGGACGATTATTTTTATCCCCCAGTGCATATCGAATGTCTACTGTATATTTTCCCTTCGTCAGATTTGAAAGGTGCACGCTCATCATGCTGGAATCATTTGCTGGATCGAGGTAGCCATCCCCGGAAAATCCGGAATTTCCGTTTTGTAGAGACATCTTCTGGGTGCTCTGAGCCCGTTCCGCTTCGACGGTTTGATCGTCTAAGCTATCGTACGAAATGGGGTTGCCCTCAAACTGCGGGGTAGCGGTCGTACCGTCCAGAAGGTAGTTCAGGGTGTAGGCAATCCGGTTGTTGTAGAGTGACTGATCATTTTCTGAGCTCAAGCCGCTCATCCTCAAATCGTAAATATATCCCGGTCGCAATTCCGAAAGTTTTAACGCAACCGTATGACCATCGTTCGAAATGGTAATATCTTCGATTTTAACGTTCGACTCATCGAATTTCTCCGAGCCATACGGACGGTGATACTCGTAATAATATCGTTTGAGGTTGTATTTGTCCGTCGACTTCGCCTCTTTTCGATTTACCGGTTTTGTAAAGGTGAGGTCAAACCCATCTTCCGTCAGCGACATGGAGACGGTATCAAATGGCGTTTTCCCCGTCCATTCGACCCATTTTAGTCCCCGACTTCCCGCCCAGCCCGAGTTTCGTTTTGTTTTACCAACAAGAAGCCGGTGGTTCGGTCCAAAGGCCATGCGGTGATTACCAAGACCAATTTCACCATCGATGAAGGTGGTCACGGCACCCTGCAGGTGGCCAGCAACTTTGTCCAGCATAATGCGCATGATCCGCGGGTGGTTCAATTCACCGACGAGAAGTTGACCTTCATAGGGTCCAAAATTGCCGCCTGTTTGCACCTCCAGGGGTTGGGACGGGGAATTGGACATACTGCCGTACGGGTATTTAATCGTGGGTTTCGTTCGCATGGAGTTCAGTTTTTTTACTGGAAGCTTAAGAGGGTTCCCCTTAAAGCCCGGTTTCCAGACGAGGCTGGATACGTGTCCGTAAAAGTTCCCTGGCTGGACATGGTATAAACGATTGGTCCCCAACCAGTCTCCCTGGTTGTCGTTGACAAACAGACGACCTTTGGAATCAAATCCAATCCCCGCCGGAGAGCGAAACCCGAGTGCCCATGGGATCGTTTTTCCCGAGGGGGTAATTTTCAGGATCCATCCGCGGTAGGGAACAGCGGAATACATTCGCCCCGGGCGTCCTTCCTTTTTGAATTTTCCACGAATTTCATCCTTATCCCAGATGCCCGCCTGGTTCGACGCC
>CAZQNZ010000011.1:12477-32662 GCA_964594615.1 uncultured Planctomycetia bacterium | reverse complement strand
ACCGCTGACGATACAAGGGTTTTTCAACAGCCTCCTAGGATGTACGCGCACCTTCACGAAACTTTGTCTTGATGTTCATCTTCAACCCATTTCACGTCGAAGTCAATTCGTTTGAACAAAATTTAACACTGCACGTGCAGCGCGTTCGCTGGCACCGGGCGGCCCCAGACGTCTCCGAACGTCATGCAACCGATCAACACATTGCTCGTAAGCCGATTCTTCAAGTAATAACCTCATCTCGTCCGATAACCGCTCTGACGTCGCCTCCCACTGTATGCATTCCGGCACCACCTGTTCTCCGGCCACCAGATTCACCAGTGAAATATGTTCCGTCTGTACTAGCATCTTTCCAATCAACCACGTCAGGGGATGCACCCTGTAACAGACCACCATAGGGGTCCCGATCAGAGCCGCCTCCAGCGTAGTCGTACCGGAAGCCGTTAAAAGGATGTCGCAGGCACGCATAACCTCCCGGGATTGCCCGTGAACCCATTCTTCATTCACTTCATCTGGCAGAAAGCGGTATTGTTCCATCTGCTCCATGTCAAGCTCCTCAGCTACCGGCACGAGGGTTTTCTGAATCTCCGTGCGCTTTTTTAAATGGTTCACCGCACCAATCATACGCGGGTAGAGTCGAGAGAACTCCGAAACACGACTGCCCGGTAATAGACCGATCACCTTGCTATCCAGTGAGCGATCAATTGTCATCTCAAACGGAGGGTTATTTTGCCCCTCGAGGAATGATGACATCTCATCCACCAGCGGATGTCCCACCCATTTGACCGGCACATTGTGTCGTTTATACAGATCTTCCTCAAAGGGAAACAGAACGATCATAAGATCTACACAACGACGAATCTTATGAATACGATACTTACGCCACGCCCAGATCTGCGGACTAATATAATAAATGATCGGAATGCCTTCACGATTGAGCTGCTCGGCCAGTTTCAGGTTAAAGCCGGGAAAATCAACCAGTACCACCGCGGCCGGATCAAACTGGCGTATTTCACTCAAGACCCGGTGGTATGCCCGGGCAAAATAGTTTAACTTGCCGAGCACCTCCCATAATCCCACGACGCCTTCCCGTGCCATATTCATGACCAGTTCCACCCCGGCTTCTTTCATGTCCCCCCCACCGACCCCTCTCATACACACCTCGTCGTCTACCTGCTGTATGGCGCGACACAATCCGGCGGCACGGGTATCACCGGACGGCTCGCCGGCGAGGAAAAACAGACGTTCGGTCATGTTAATTACCGGTTCACAATAGAGGGGGCGATTCTCGGGCTTACCGGTTCGCTATTTTGAACACTCCGACCGGATCTGACTGGCGAGTTTTAGTGCCTCCAGACCGTCCGTACCGGATGCTTCCGGTGCCGTTTGTGTTCGAACCGCCTCAAGGAAATCGTCCAGTTCGAGCTTGAGAGGTTCCTGTTCCTGATCGGAGCTCGGGACCACCTGCTCGATATCGAGACAGGCTTCAAACAGTTCCTGGGTATCAGGCCCTCCGGAGGAAGATTGTTCCTGAAACTTCTGAATGTCGGAGAGGTCGAACTGTTTTACGCGATCCGAAGCACGGTAGACTTCCAGCTGCTTTTCACTGTAATCCAGTGAATAATAGGCTTCCGGCGTAAACACCCGTAGTTTACGCACCGAATCCATGGAAATACGGCTTGCTGAGAGATTGGCGATACAATCCGAGGAAAACCAGAGACGGGCGTTTGCAATGTCCGCATGCGGGGTTACAACCGACGTACCCACTGCTTCAACGGATTCAATTTGACCGGGGACAAGGGCCCGCAGTATATCAAGGTCATGGATCATTACATCCTGAATGACATCGATATCTGCGGAACGAAACTGGAACGGGCTCAACCGATCACATTCGATGAATTTCGGTTGCTCGACATGCTCCCGCAGATAAGCGACGGCCGGATTGAATCGTTCAACGTGCCCCACTTGAAGAATCGTTCCCGAATCACGTGATAGCTCAACCAGTTTTCGGGCGTGGTCAATTTCCTGCGTGAGCGGTTTTTCGACAAGCAGGTCAATCCCTTCTTCTATACAGGTCTTTGCCACGTCAAAATGAGCTTCCGTCGGTACGGCCACAACCGCAGCATCCGGGCGATCTGATTGAAGCATTCGAGCAACATCCACGTGATAAGGCACATCGTATTTCTTGCCGACTTCCTTCGCACGCTCCTCACGCAAATCAACGACACCACTCAACTCAGCGTGCTCATGTTCGGAAAGAATCCGCGCATGAACCTGACCGAGATGCCCAACGCCGATAACACAAACCCGGGTTTGATCAACCATTAGAAATCCCGATCTACCTCTCGTGCCCGTCCCTGAGCCGACTCACGCATCTCTTCAAGAAACGTAATCAGCTCCTCGACTTCCGGAGAATTTGATTTGTTGTTCTTCAGCTTATCCAGCTCTTCGATTCGTGGGCCTTCGGAACGAAATATTTGTTTATGAGCTTTTTTCAGTTTGCGTATTGTTGACTTCTCGAATCCGTTACGCCTCAACCCTTCGCTGTTCAACGACCGGATCGTGGCCGGATCACCGGCCGCCGTCAAAAAGGGTGGAACATCTTTCATTAATCGAGACATTCCACCGACGAACGCGTGGCGCCCGATGGTTACGAAATGATGAACCGCCGCCAGCCCTCCAAAAACAACACCGGAGTGAATCGTGATATGGCCACCGAGCTGCACACCATTCGCCATGACAATTTCGTCATCGATCAAACAATCGTGGGCCACGTGACAATAGGCCATGAACATGTTCCGGGAACCGATCCGTGTTTCACCGATATCTTTCTTCGTACCGACGTTCACCGTGACGGATTCACGAAAAATATTTTCATCCCCAATTGTCAATGTACCTTCCTCCCCCCGATACGACTGATCCTGGGGGATCGTACCAATGGATGTGTGAGGATAAAACACGTTTCCTTCTCCGATGGTCGTCTCCCCTGAAATATTGACATGATTTTTCAGGATGCAACGATCACCAATACGTACGTCCTTCGACACACAGCAGAACGGCCCCACAGTCACCTCCTCGCCAATCTCCGCATCCGGATGTACATAGGCGCTGGGATGAACACCCTGATCCAGTTCGTCGCGAGGAAATTCGTGCTCGCGTTTCTGAACAGCTTCCATAAACTCGCTCATTCTTTTGGTACCAGCATAAATTTCAGTTTGGCTTCCGCAGCAAGACGCCCCTCAACCGTTGCTTTGGCCTCGATAAGCCCCGTGCGGCTTTTCACTTTGACGGCATTTGCTTCAATACGAAGCTGATCTCCGGGAACCACCGTCTTACGAAGCTTCACATTATCAAGCGACATCAGAAACGCCAACTTGTTCACATTTTCAGCTTTTCGAAGCAGAAGAGCCCCCGACAACTGCGCCATCGCTTCAATCTGGAGAACACCGGGCATAATGGGTTTATCAGGAAAATGCCCCTGAAAAAAGGGTTCGTTGTAGGAGACGTTTTTCAGGCCCACCGCTCGGTCATACCCTTCGAGTTCCAGAACCCGATCGATCAACAAAAACGGATACCGATGCGGCAACACATTGAGAATTTCCTGCATGTCCAGCGCCACGTGTGCATCCTCTTCCCCCTCCCCATGATCCTGTTCCTCCTGAGTCGCCCCACCTCGTATGATGCGGTCCAGTTTTTTTACAAGCTTTATGTTGACCTCATGCCCGGAACGTATGGCAACGTAATGAGCATCAAGCCGGGTTCCCAGCAAACTGATATCACCCACGAAATCCAGGATTTTGTGCCGTACAAACTCGTCATCGAAACGCAGTTCGTTTTCAACAACACCCTCATCCCCTACAACAATGGTGTTATCGTAACTTGCCCCCTTTCCAAGTCCCTTGTCCAGAAAATTGTCGACCTCCTCCTCAAGACAGAAGGTACGTGCAGGGGCAATGTCCGAACAAAACCGTTCCTCATTGACCTCCGTCGTCAAGTGTTGAGAGCCAATAAACGGATGGGGATATTCCAGCGAGTACGAGACCTCCATGCGATGATCTTCCGGAACGACCGTGATGGACGCCCCGTCTTCGCGTACCGTTACCGGTTCAGTGATTTCGAATTCCTCACGCTCCGAGTCCTGTTCAACAACACCGGCGTTCGTCAGTAGATCAGCAAACGGTTTAGCGCTTCCATCCGCAGCAGGCACTTCAGGACCATTAATTTCGATCTCGAGGTTGTCGATGCCGAGTCCCCCGATGGACGCCATGAGATGTTCGATGGTCTCTACCTGTGATTCCCCATCCGACACCGTCGTCCGACGAAATTTGGATGAGGCATTCTCAGGGCAGGCCTTGATCTTCGGATCCTCGGGCAGGTCTGTTCGGACAAAGGTGATTCCCGTGCCTGGTGTGGCAGGAATGAAACGGAGCTTCACCTCCTCACCCGAAAACAACCCGGCTCCCTCGAATTCAGCGATCTCTTGAATCGTCTTCTGATTCTGACTCATGATCTTCCAGAGCTTTTGAGAGACGTTCGACCTTTTCTTTTAACTCCGACACATCGTCTGCCAGAGCCGGAAGTTTTCGGGTTAACACCTGCTTTCGATTATGTTTAGATCGGGGCTGGGCGGGAAATCCCGAAACCACTTCTCCATCATCGATGTCTTTCGTGACTCCTGCCCGTCCCGCCACGCGAACCCCTTTCCCCACCTCCAGATGGCCCGCTACACCTGATTGTCCCCCAAGCATTGTCTCATCACCGATGCGGGAGCTGCCAGCAACCCCGCTTTGCGAGACAATAACCGCATTTTTTCCAATGCGGACATTATGAGCGATCTGAACGAGGTTATCAATTTTGGCCCCCTTACAGATCCGTGTCTCATCAAATCGGGCTCGGTCAATCGTGACACAGGAACCGATTTCGACCTGATCCTCGATCACCACACGGCCCAGCTGAGGAATTTTTTTTCGTTCCCCTCCTTCTTTCACATAGCCAAATCCATCACATCCGATCACGGAGGATGCGTGAACGATGACATGGTCTCCCAGTTCCGTTTCACGCATTATGTTCACGTTTGGGAAAATCTGACAGTTTCTCCCCAGGACCACATCTTTACCGATGTAAGAACCGGACATGATGACGGAACCATCGCCAATCCGGGCACCATCTTCAATCGTCACGTGAGCCTGAATTAATACATCCTCACCGATGTCCGCCTTCTCTGAAACGACGGAGGATTCGTGTACTCCAGACTCAGAAGTCCGATCATCTTCATCAAACACATCGGCAATTTTGGCAAACGCGAGGTCTGGATCTTCCACCTGGATGGAGGCCAGATCCGAAGGAACCTCCTCATCGGAACGAAGAACAACGGCAGTCGCATCCGTGTCATGAAGTTGATCACGGTACTTCCCATTCGAAAGAAACGTGATCTGTCCCGTATCAGCGGACCCGATGCCTGCGACGCCATTGACCTTGGTGGATCCATCGCCTGAAAGCCGTCCCCCGACCATGTTGGCCAGCTCTTCAAGTGTTTTTTCCAATGCCTTTTCTCCAAATATGGATGATCTCAGTTCTTCAGAGGGGACTTTTGATCGTGAACCCGCTGCATAATGGCCTAGTTGCCACTGGAATCACTGGATTCCGAACCGGACTGACTGTTTTCATTTTCGTATTGCTCGTTGAGGATCGAGCTAATCTGATCCGTCAGGTCCATTTCATCGGAAAAGTGAAGAACGCTCCGTGTGGCAATCTGCTGATTGATATCCGATACTTCCCCGGATCCAATGGCCGACTTGTTCACTTTCAGAATGAGGTCGTAGCCATTTTCTTCTCCGTATTCCTCAATGACCTCCCGGATGTTCTGATAAATTTCGCTGGAGGTTTCGCTGAGCAGTTTTTTCGTATCCTGCTTCCAGAGATCCTGCATCATCTGACGCTCGGACTTCAATTGATAAAACTTCTTCGCCCGTTTTTTCCACAGATCACTGAGGGGTTCAAGATCATTCAACTCCTCCTGAATTTGATTCAGCTTATCAGAAATCTCCTGGATTTTCGACTGTGCTTCCGACTTCTTTTCCTGTATTTGGTTTCTGAAATCCTTCGCTCGTTCGTAGGACTCATACACTTTACGGATGTCAACCACGCCAACCTGTAAGTTGTCAGACCCTTCCTGAGCGGTGACGGCGTGTTGCATCACCAACATGCCCAGAAGCACTCCGGCAACTGTCAAAAGATTCGTCATGAAGCGAGGTTTGACCATCGTTTTCATTTGTAAATTCATGAAATGATTCATCTGAATTCGATTCGTCAAAATAAGCGAGTAATATAAACAGCGTCGGAATACATACCGGAAAGTAGGTTCAAAGAAACCGAACCGTTATCATCGGAAAGGGCATACATTACAATGTCCGCGTCGGACATGATTCCGGCATGATGCAGATTGATCGGAAACTTGTTACAAACACTTATACTAAAATGAGGCTCCAATGTCAAAAGATATTACACGTGTTTCATCCCCTTCCACTTCTCGAATCGGAAAGCCGAAATCCAGTGCAAAGGGCCTCTGACCCATTCCTGGAATTTTAAAACGGATGCCAAATCCCACGGAGGCTCGAATGTTGTCGTCAAGATCTCGCGTCTCAAACCCCACCGTGCCGGCATCCGAAAACAACGCCCCTCGGAGGAAGTCTCGACGACGCCCCCCGGGCCCCCTGCCGCTGCGAATAAGCGGAAACGTATACTCCAAATTCGCAATCCATCGATTCTCTCCTCCCACCTCTACATCGTCCCCCTCCCGTGGTGAAATCGTCCGAAAGTCAAACCCCCGTATTGTATTGGTCCCCCCTGCGTAAAACCGATCAAATACGGGTGTCTTTTCGTCGTCAAATGAATGGGCGATGCCATACCGGGCCTGAAACGTCAGCACATGGTTTCCGGTATCAGGATGTGTATACAGGGGAAAAAATTTCTTGAAATTATTTTGCCATTTCCCGTAATCAAAATCACCGGTCGTGTACTTGTATGAACTCGAAAAGGTGTACCCGGACGTCGTGTTGATCGATTGATTTCGTTTATCAGCCGAAAATCCGGGAGTGAACGACAGCAACCCATGCTTTCCCCGGATATTCAACAGATCATCGGGACTGTCATCATCAATATCGGTGATGTCAAGATTCTTCCGTTCAAGATCCCCGGAAATGGTCAAATCCTCTTCTTCAAACCGGTAATCCAAACCGACGCTACCCCCTGCCTGACGCACGTCGTATTCATCAAAGATCTGACTGAAGAGGGATCCTTCCACATCCAACCCAATCGGTTGATCGTAGAGGTATGGCTCGCGAAAACTAAGTGAATACCTCGACCGTTCCGTCCCAGGTTTCAAGGTGATGGATAGCGTTTGACCTCCGCCGGCAAACGCCGTTCCCTCAAGCACTTCACTGAAACTCTCCGGCCAGTTCGTAATATCAAAGTTCTGCTGGCTGATCTGAAAAATTCCAATCAAACCTACGTTCGAAGAGAAACCCCCTCCGAACCGTATGCGCCCCGTTGACGTTTCCTCTACCTTGACCTCAAGATCTTTCACCCCGGGTTCATCTGTTTCCGTCCGATCAATGGAAACCTGTTTAAAGTATCGTGTGGCCCTCAGGTCCTGAATCGAATTTCGCAACTCCACGAGGTTCAACGGCTCACCGGGTTCAACTTCCAGTTGACGGCGGATCACCTTTTCCCTCGTCTTGGTATTTCCGGATATCTCAATCTTCCCGGTCCTCGTCTTCCCTCGTTCCGTGATCTGATAGACCAGGCGAACAGCCATTGAATCTTCCAGTATTTGGTAACTCCAGTTCACTCGTGTGTCAATGTATGAGTTCTCCCCGTATAGAAGTTTCAAACTCTGCTGGTCAGCAGATACGTCATTTAATCGAAATGTATCCCCGGGACGCAGCACGGTTTCCTGGAGCAACGCTTCCCGTTCAAACACCGTATTCCCCTCGAATTGTATCTGTTCAATTCCATACTGTGCTCCCTCCTCCACCCCGATGGTGACAAATGCATACTCTTTACTGGCACTGAACCGAACCTGTTGCAGTTCAACGGTGACATCAAGGTATCCTCGCCCCCGGTAAAACGCCTTAATTCGATCCAGATCCTTCCTCAAACGATCCTCACGGTAATAAGAAGAGCCCCAGAACCAACTTGGAGCGCTTTTCATTTGATCCACAACGGTATCTTGCTCGAACGCCTCCGTTCCCTTCACCGTGATTTCACCGAAATAAACCTGTGGTCCTTCCACCACCTCAATGCGCAGGATCATTCCGGAGTCGCCTTCCAGTTTCCGGGTGCGCACTTCCACAAAGTGAAACCCCTTCTCACGATACTTCTTCAGGAGATGTTTCCGATCCCGGTTCAACTTGTTGGGATCCATCGTTCGGGACGATGTAATTTCCAGTTCATCACGAAGGGTATTCTTGGTAAACTCATTTACACCAACGAGCTTCACCTTCTGAATAACCGGATTTTCCTGAACAATCAGCACCAATCGCACCCCTCCCTCAACGTCCTCCTTCTGCCATTGAACCCGGTTGACCGATCCGAATTTATACAGCCGGTGGATGTCATTTCGAAGAATATGCTCCTTGAAGGGCTCGCCAACCTCCGTTTCCATCCTGGAAAGCAGCTTATCAGGGGAAAATCGTTCCAGCCCCTCGAATTGGATGCCCTTTACCACCGGAGCATTGCCGGAATCCTCTCCTTCTTTACCATCATTGGCCTGTGCAAAGACTGCGGATGTGAACAGAACCCAGACAAGTAGCGGATATACCAGCGGCACACGCTGGCAAAACGTGTTCAAAGGAAGAATTGACGCACAGTCCAAGCCGTCAGTACGTTTAAACACAACGGCCTCCCGGACATTTAAAAACACAGGCAGCACGTTTCACAAATGGGTTCATAATATGATGTACAACGATAGAAGTGGAGTGCTGGCAGAGCGGTGGAGAATCGTGACGTCATCAGGCATGCAAAACGGATACACGAATACAGCAGAGTGTACAATAATCATTACAGATAGTACCGGGGACAAAAGATAAATTCAAGACACGATTTGACTGA
Organism: uncultured Planctomycetia bacterium; assembly: GCA_964594615.1. GTDB lineage: Bacteria > Planctomycetota > MHYJ01 > CAYXQY01 > CAYXQY01 > CAYXQY01. The sequence goes on along the minus strand of CAZQNZ010000011.1, from coordinate 23,554 downwards.
TCACAATTTTCCTGTTAAACTTCCGGCACGTGTGAATTTCTGTAATTGAAAAGGACCCATGTACGCAATAATTGACGATCGAAACAAACAGTACCGTGTCGAGCCGGACCGTGAGATTCTGGTCGACTTCATGTCTGACCGGGAACCCGGAGAATCCATCAACTTCGACGACATCCTGCTGGTCCGTGACGAGGATCGCGTTGATGTCGGTCAGCCAACCGTGGACGGTGCGTCTGTCAAAGGAACGGTCAAACAGCACGAGAAAGGCGATAAGATTGTTGTTCTCAAATTCAAGCGCCGAAATCGTTACAACCGCACCATTGGCCACCGTCAACAGTACACGCGAATACAGATTGATGACATCGACGCCTGATTTCTCCTGATTGTTGACTCAATGAGAACTTGACATACGGATCAAGTTCCGATATAAATCTACTATCCGTTGGATTTACGAATCTCAATAACTTACATCCTCATGACACAAACGAACCGGCCTTCGATGGTTGCACGCCCCTCTGAACTTCTCTCCAGGCGAGGATTACCACTCCACTCCCCACGACCACGCAGGCCACGACCACTCCCACGTGGCTGAACGGGAGTCCTCCTCGAACGGAACAACGTCCGGTTCGTTGTCACACTACTGAAGAGTTTCTTTCCGCTCCGTTCGATTCGTCCCTCCTGTCAGCTGCTGCCTCTACCGGTTTGTCAGCCGGCACGAGGTTGTAAATGCGCTGCATTTCCTTGGATTTTTAAAGCTTCAGTCGACATACATTAGATATGAAAAACATCGTTCTTGCCTTTTCCGGTGGATTGGACACTTCGTACTGCATTCCGCACCTGACCAATCAGGGTTATAACGTCATCGCTGCCACCGTCAATACGGGGGGGTTCGATGCGGATGAAGAAGAAAAGCTCCGGGAACATGCACTCGATCTTGGAGCGGACGAATATCACTTTATCGACGCTCGCGAAGAACTATACGATGATTTCGTCAGTTACATCATTAAAGCGAACGTTCTCCGGGGGGGGGTATATCCGCTATCGGCCGGTCCCGAACGGTACGCACTCGCCCGCAAGGTCGTCGAACTGGCTGACCACGTCAATGCGGATGCGATCGCTCACGGTTCAACCGGTGCCGGTAACGACCAGGTCCGCTTTGATGTATCCGTCCAATATCTCGATTCGTCGCTGGACGTGATCGCTCCCATTCGGGAACAGCAATTAAGCCGGGAGGAAGAGATTTCGTACCTCCGTGAACAGGGACACGAAGTCGACGACGTCTCGGAGGATTATTCGATCAACCGCGGATTCCTCGGAACCACCATTGGTGGGAAGGAAACCACCGGTTCCTGGGAATCGATTCCGGAGGAGGTCTGGCCGACGGTCAACTCAGTAGACGAGGCACCGGAAGATCCCGCCGAACTTGTCCTCTCATTCGAAGAGGGTCTACCGGTCAAACTGAATGGAGAAAAAAAATCTGGACTTGAACTTCTGGAGGCCCTGGAAGAAGTTGGTGCACGGCATGGATACGGTCGAGGGTACCACACCGGAGACACGATTCTGGGCGTGAAGGGACGGATTGCGTTTGAGGCCCCGGCCCCCCTAATTATGATCAACGCCCACTCGGAGCTCGAAAAAATTGTACTGACGAAAAAACAGCTTCGCATGAAGCAAAAGCTGAGTCAGGATTATGGGGACAACCTCCACGAGGGACAATACTTCGACCCCGTTATGCGGGATCTTGAGGCCTTCATCGACAGCACGCAGCAACGGGTAGAAGGGGATGTCCGCATTCGCCTTCACAAAGGATCCCTTTCCGTAGGTGGTGTCAGGAGCCCACGATCCTTAATGGATCAGGACGTGGCCGTTTATGGGGAAGAAAATTTCCTCTGGAACGGTCGTGACGCGGAAGGCTTCTGCCAGATCTACGGAATTCAGAGCAAACTTGCTAAGAACGCTCAAATCAAAGGGGATCAACAATGAACAACATCAACGACAGTAATTACAAAGTTGGGTCCGTACTTCAGAATGAAAACCTCAACAGTTCGGTGACACTCACGGACGAGATTGAGGGGAAAGAAGGGGAGGCGGTCGCAGTGGAAGTAACGTCCAATTCCTCTCTCGCCGGAGAACTCGAACTGAAAAACGGAATGATCGCTCCCGTACAGGAAGGGGAAATCGTTGTCGGGGTTCTCGGCAAACGGAAGGCCCTTGAAGGAGCGGTTGGCGACGTTCCCTCGGACGTACAGCCCGGTGACAAACTGCACATTCTCAACCTTGGTGGCGTGATAGGTGAAGTTGATTCGTGGAATCGAAAAACCACAACCCGCCCGGTAGAAGTCGAGGTTCTGGGCGGATTGCGTAACGGAACCGGGAACGTCAATATTCGAAAGCCCGTTGATCAAACGGAGGAGGTTCTTGACTGTTCCACTTCCATCATCCTGATTTCCGGCACCAGCATGAATACGGGGAAAACCACCCTCGCCACACAGGTGATTGAGCACCTCACGGACAAATACGACAAATCCGTTTCCGGTGCGAAACTGACCGGTGTCGCCACACAGAAAGACATCAATGAGATGCTGGACGCGGGTGCCGACGAGACGGGCTCGTTCGCGGACGTTGGGATGACATCCACCATCGACGAGGACAAGGAGGAGTTGATTTGTGCCGCCAAAACCATCCTCAACGACCTCGGATCCGACGAGACGGAGGTGATCATTGCTGAGCTCGGGGACGGGATTGTGGGATGGTATGGCGTGGATACGTTTATATCGGACGAAGAATTTACCAATGCCATAGATCTTCACATGGTCTGTGCCAATGACCTGGCCGGGGCCCTTGGCTCCATCCGGATCTGTGAAGATCACGGACTGTCGGTGGACTACTTTGCCGGACCGGTGACGAACACCTCCGCCGGCGTGGAGTATCTCTCGTCCCGGCTGGGTATCGACGCGGGCCAGATGGATGAATTTGGCGTGAAAGACGAGTCACTTCAGGAACTTCTTGAGGATCATATTGTTTGATCAAGCCCATGAGCCGCATTAAGACCGCCGTTGTCGGAGGCACCGGATACACAGGTGGGGAAGCTCTGCGGTTACTCCTTCAACATCCGGAAGTCTCCGTGCTTGAAACGACGTCCCGGTCCCACGCAGGTAAGCGCGTGGATGACATTCATCCAAACCTTGCCTCGCAAACGGACCTCCGATTCCAGGAAGAAGACCTGGATCGGCTCAATGAGGAAGCGGACGTTATTTTCTTCGGTCTGCCCCATGGAGTGAGCATGGACAAAATTGCTCAACTGGACCTTGACGCCACAAAGGCCATTGACCTGGGGGCGGACTTCCGCTTGAACAGCGCTTCCACGTACGAAGACGTTTACGAAGAGAAACACGTAGCACCGGAACTGCTGGAGGAAGCGGTCTATGGCCTAACGGAATTCAACCGGGAGGAGATTTCAGAAGCTTCTCTTATTGCTTGCCCGGGTTGCTTTCCAACCGGAGCCCTTCTCGCCATCCTTCCCCTCGTCCGTTCCGGACAAGTTGAAGATCGGATCATCGTCGATTCCAAAACCGGCTCCTCCGGGTCCGGTCGATCCGCATCCAGTGCAACCCATCACCCGGAACGAGCGATGGACTTCCGAGCATACAGTATCTTTCAACACCGCCATGAATGGGAGATCAAGCAGGAGAGTGAGCAGCAGGCAGGTGAAGCATTCGACATCACCTTTACCCCGCACTCAGCCCCAATGATCCGTGGCATTTACACCACGGCGTATCTCACCCTCTCATCGGATCTGGACCGGGAAACGGTGCAGGATCTGTATAAAGATGCCTACTCGAACGCTCCCCTTGTCCGAATCGTCGACCGGCCACGTTCCACCGTCGTTGAGAGTACCTGCATGGCTGACGTGGCCGTCAACGTAGATGGGAAGAATGTGATCGTATTGAGTGCCATCGATAATTTGTTAAAAGGAGCCGGAGGCCAGGGGGTCCAGAACATGAACTTGCTGTTTGGCTTGCCGGAGGACACCGGTCTCTCGTACGCTGGAACACATCCGTAATCTCCAACTTCACCGCTTACCGGTTCAATGGAATGAGCACAAGTGTCATCAAATTAGGAGGAAACGTGCTAAATGAAGAAGCGGTGCTCGATCCGCTCCTTCGGGCCCTCCATACGTTCACCCGGGACGGGCACAACGTCATTATCGTACACGGAGGAGGCAGCCAGGCCGATCAACTCCATGAAGAGTTGAACGTACCAATTGAAAAGGTCAACGGACGGCGTATCACGGACGCTGAATCGCTCGAAATATCAAAAATGGTTTATCGGGGCACGCTGAACGTGGACCTTGTCGCTGACTGCCTCGAACACGACATACGAGCTGCCGGTATCACAGGAGTTGATGCCAACACCGTGATGGTTGAGAAACGACCGCCCATCAAAATGGAACGAGGTGCGGACGCCCAGGAAGACTCGGAGCCGGTGGACTTTGGTTTCGTTGGAGACATTGTGACGGTCAATCCCGAACTCATCCAGAGCTTGCTCGAACAGGGAACGGTACCGGTCGTCGGCTGTCTTGCCGTCGATGAGGGGGGGCAGGTATACAATGTGAACGCGGACACCCTCGCTGCAGCGATTGCCTCCGATCTCCTCGTGGATCGATTGATCTATGTGTCATCCGTGCCCGGAATCCTGAAACATAAAAACGCGGAGGAGTCCCTCTCGAACGTCACCATGAACGAAGCCAAATCCATGATTGAAGACGGTACGATCACGGAGGGAATGATCCCAAAGATGGACAGCACGGAACAGGCGCTTGAAGGCGGGGTTGAAGAAGTCCTGATTACGGGTTCCCTGGAGTCAATCGATGAGTGGGAGGACACGATTCTGAACAGCACCCACGGTACAACAATCACAATGTAAAAAGAATACTGTGAAACGTCTCCGGATGATCGTCGGCTCAATACCAGCGCATGGAATACAGGTTCTGAAGATCAGTTGACAATACATCTCTTCCGTGAGCCCACCCCCTTTTCCCGAAAACGAAGCAAATCATGGAACACTTTTACAACACGGCTGACGCAGCGCCCCAGGAAATTGATCGGCTGCTGACACGTGCGATCGAGATGAAGGCAGACGGGGCTCACGATGCCCTCCAGAACCTTGAACTGATGCTGATCTTCCTGAATCCCTCTTTGCGCACCCGTGTTTCCTTCGAAACGGGGATGAGGGCCCTTGGTGGAAACGTCACCACTCTTGACATGGAAAAAGACGCGGCCTATGCGTTCGAGTATGAACTGGGTACCGTCATGGACGGGGCAAAAAGCGAACACGTCAAAGAGGCGGCGGGTGTACTTTCGCGGTATTGTAACGCCATCGCAATACGCGCCAGTGAACTTATCACCACGGACGAATCCTCCACCAACAGTGCGTCCTGGTCCCAGCTCAAACAGGACCGGCTATTTAAACACTTTATGAAATATGCGTCGGTCCCCATTATCAATATGGAATCGAACCTGTTCCACCCCTGTCAGGGCCTCGGGGACGCGATGACGATGAAAGAACAGTTCGAGCATCCATCCGAGAAGAAGTACGTACTCACCTGGACCTATCACCCGAAACCTTTACCGGTGGCAACTCCGCACTCTCAAGCCTTAGCGGCCTGTGATCTGGGGATGGATGTCACTATCACACATCCAGACGGCTGGGACCTGGATGAGGATGTGCTCAATCAGATACAGGACCGGTCCTCCCAGACGGGTGCCTCCGTGCACATCGAGCACAATCAGGAAAAAGCCGTTCAGAACGCTGATGTGATCTGTGCCAAGAGCTGGGGAGCGATCCAGCACTACGGCAACTGGTCCACCGAGCTGGAGGAACGGCAGAACCTCAAGGATTGGATCGTGGACCGGGAACTCATGCAGCAGACAAACAATGCCCGTTTCATGCACTGTCTGCCTGTTCGTCGAAACGTGGTGGTGACGGACGAGGTCCTTGATAGCAAACAGTCGATCATCCAGGACCAGGCGGAAAATCGGAAATGGGCTCAGATGGCCGTCCTGCACGATCTACTTCATCATTCAAACAACTAATGTCACATAACGAACTTCAAGGGGCCATGTCATGAATGAGGAATTGAGCGAAGACATTAAATCTGCAATCGTATCAAACAAGCAGCGGGAACTGGATCTACAAATGGTCCCCTATGATATCTGGGGAACCCGTGCACACGTGATCATGCTTGCTGAAACCGGCATCGTCACACAGGATGTGGCGGCAGACATCCTCCGGGCCCTGGCAGACATCGAGGAACGCTACGAAAATGGCCAATATGAGATCGATCCGGATCAAGGGGCTCATCTTTCCCTTGAATCACACATCGTTGATCGCGCCGGTGAACAGGCCGGGCTCTCGACCCATACCGCTCGAAGCCGGAATGATCAGGTCATGGTAACCGAACTCCTGTATCTACGGGAACGGGTCCTACATACCCTGCAACGGGTGGGGAAACTCATCGAAACCAGCATTGATCTTGCCGAACCCCATCGTGATACCGTCATGCCCGGCTACACCCACATGCAACCGGCCAAACCAACCACCTTTGCCAACTGGTGCCTGGCTTACGCTGATGCTTTTCATCGTGCCGCACAAAACTTGATCGCCCAGTACGAACGGTTTGACCGGTGTCCCCTTGGCGCCGTGGAGTCTTACGGTACGTCATGGCCCATTGATCGTGAGCGTACGGCGGAGCTCCTGGGGTTCAGCCAGGTCTGGTCCATTACCCAGGACGTGGTCTCCAGCCGCGGGCAGTACCAGCATGCCCTGCTCAGCGCTCTGAACGAACTCATGCTTACGGCCGGGAAAACCGCTTCCGACCTGCTTCTCTACTCCACGCATGAGTGTGATTACGTGGATTTTGGACGAAACGTCACCCAGCGATTGCATCCGATCACCGGAAGCTCGGTGATGGCTCAGAAAAAAAACCCGGATGCGCTGGAACTCGTACGTGGAACGGCTCCACAGTTAGCCGGAATGGTGCAATCGGTGTCCGGACTCCTGTCGGGCCTCCCTACCGGATATAATCGAGACAGCCGGGAGGTCAAAGAATACATCACCAATGGTCTGTCCATGACGGAGACCGGATTGAACAGCTTAATTGAAACCCTTTCCACCCTGCAGGTCCACGAGGAGAAAATGCGTGAGGCGGTGGAGGAGAACTACTCACTCACGACGGACATTGCCGATGGACTGGCCCAGCAAACCGGAATTCCATATCGTAAAATGTACGATATCGTCGGTGAAGCGGTAAACCGGGCCATTCAGGACGGGCGGTCCCTCTCAGAACTGACGAAATCGGACATCCTGGACCAGGCGCAGGACGAAGGGGTTCAGTTATCGCTCGACAATGTCAACCTCGAGGAATTTCTGGACCCCGAAACGGCCCTGTCCAAACGTACCCACACGGGCGGTACCGCACCTGAGGAACTGGACAAGCAGATCAAGCGTCTTCGTGAAAACCTGGAGCAACTCCATAACTGGCTGGACACCCAGAACGAACGGATCACCAGCGCAAAAAATCGCACCCAGGAGGCTATCCAAACCCTCACCGGTGGTAACGGATCCTCCTCTGATTGAGAAACACGATCGCTGGACAGGCTGAAAAGGGAGTGAGTTCAAGCGCCCCAGCAAACAACGTCCGCTGGATCGTTTTGAGGTGTTGACGACGTTGTCTACCAGGTAATGACTCACCCAAAACAGAATGAATCGTTCCCTGCCGATCCATTCTCACAAATACGCTGGAACCCCGGGCTGCACTTCATTTGTCATGGGCTATTTTCTGCCGTCCCCTTCGGGGCTCTCATTACGTTCAACACCCTGACACGGGTGACATTCTCTAGTATGGGGCATCCCCCCTCCCCTACCCATACATGTTGTGCCCCCCTGCCGGGATTCAATGCATAGGGTTCCGTATAAATCCCCCCGGTTCCATTTCATTTCAGCGGAGGCTCCAATCTCGGCCGCACGCTCGCATGGGCTTATGAACCCCCCACCGGGGGACAGATGAATAGCCCCCGATGGAGCGAAGCGGAATCGGGGGATCGATGACGGGTAAATACCACCGAACCCCCAGAAGGGGGTGGCAGAAATGGGACTTGCCATTCATTCCAGATGTAAACGCATGATCATGCCTCCCCATTGTGTTCCGATCGTGCGGGTTTCATGTCAAACCAACAGACGCACCGGCGTTCACCTTCTTTTCACCAATAGGTGAGCAATGACCCTGCTTGAAAAGTCCCTGTGTCAACGGAATGAGAGCGTCCCTTCTCAGGAAGGACCGATCAACCCGAATACCGCGTAATCGTGAATCCATCACCGGTCGGAATAATCGTGGAATCCGTCTCCGGATGCTCTGCAACCAGCTGGTTATATTCACGCAGTGCCCTGGCATTCGGGGCGGCCGGATCATCCTCCGCAAGTTCTTCCGCCGACACCTTTCCCCTGTACAGCGTGTTATCCGCAAGGATGATGCCCCCCGGACGGATTAGCTTGATCGCCCGATGAAAATACGTGCTGTAATTCTCCTTGTCAGCATCAATCATCACCAGGTCAAACGAGCGTTCGTCCAGCTGTTTCAGCTGCTCCGTCGCATCGCCAAGTCTCGTTGAAATACGATCGGACAATCCCTGTTCCTCGAAATTTGCCTTCGCCACCTCCAGATGTTTTTTCTGACGCTCCACGGTGACCACCTGCCCCTTTTCCCCCATCGATCGAGCCATAATCGCCGCACTAAATCCGAACAGCGTGCCGATATCCAGGCATCGATCCGGGTTATGCATCTTGATCAGAATGGATAACAGCTTGGCCTGCTCCCCGGAAATCATGATTTCCGGCAGGTCCTGTTCATCCGCACGCTTCTTCATGTCCTCCATCAGTTTCTGCTCGTCCTGTGCGAACAAACGGGTGATGTACGCGTAATCCTGTTCGGTAATTTCACTACCTTTCATCAGACGCTCCAGAATCTCCTTTATTGTTGAATTTAAAAGCTCACCGAAAAGAGACCTCGATCCTCATTGTTTCGATTCATCCGTTGTTTTCAATATTCTCGCGGGGATTCATACAGTCGTTCAGCCTGAATGTGCATTCGATCAGTTTCATTCTCATGGAACCGTTCGATGCCCGAAAAACGGTCTTTTGGCCCCAACTTCAATCCGTTACAATGAGGTTATGAATACGACCAGCCCAAGAAATCCGGCATTCCTCCATTCCATCGGCACCTCCGTACCCGCGTTCCAGCTTCCCCAGTCCCGGATCAAAGAGTTTATGATGGACACCGCGCGAGCGGACCTATCTGGTTCGAGTGCGGAAGCAACGGTGTCCTTTATTCGATCGATCTACGAAAATAGTTCCATTGATCAACGAAACAGCACCATACCGGATTTTGGTGCGTCCGAACCGACCGAGCACCGCTTTTTCCCGCCCAACCGGGCACTTGAACCGCTCCCGACGACCGCCGATCGCATGAGTCACTATGAGAAGAACGCCCCGGAGATGGCCGAACGGGCCGGTCAGATCGCATTACAGGAGGCCGGTGTGAATCCCCGGGATGTAACTCACCTTCTCTTCACCTCCTGTACCGGACATTTCGCACCGGGTCCCGGAACACAGCTGATCAAGCGACTTGGCTTATCGGATTCAGTACGTCGGGTGCTTGTGGGATTCATGGGATGTTATGCGGGATTCAACACACTCCGAACCGCGGCTGAGATCGTGCGGGGTCAACCGTCTTCCACCGTCCTCCTGGTCTGTCTCGAACTCTGCACACTGCACTTTCAGAAAGATTTTTCGCGCAACGGCATTGTCTCCGACTGCCTGTTTTCGGATGGTTGCGCTGCGTCCATTGTCGCCGGCTCAGACGGAGCGGCTGACAGTGAACCCATCGCCGTTCTCGGCCCCTCACACAGCCGGGTGGACAGCCGGGAAGAGGAGCGGATGACGTGGAAGATCGGCAATCATGGGTTCAATATGTTTCTTGATCCACAAATACCCGACCGGCTGGAACCCCATATCAACCCGTTTGTGAATGAATTGATTCAGCAGTGGAAGAACCTCTCAACAGACATCCGTGAATGGGCCATCCACCCCGGCGGGTCAAAAATTTTGGACGTGGTTTGTGAGGTGCTGGAGCTGTCCCGGGAACATATCGCCGCTTCCCGGACCATTTTGCGTACGTTCGGGAACATGTCCAGTCCGACCATCCTCTTTATCATTGATCGGATCATCGAGAGGGATCAGCTGCATGCCGACACATGCGCACTCGGATTTGGTCCGGGTCTGACCCTGGAAGGCCTTCTTCTTCTCCCCCCCGATCGCCACCCGGTGTAATGATGGAAACCCTTTCCAGCCGCGTCGAACGGGACGAACTCATGGACGACCCATCGGTGGGTTCCGAGCAATTTAAAAACGCACTCCGGGAGTTGAGGACCATCAACAAGTACCTTGGAGGCTGGCAAACGTCCATATCAGGGATCCGGCAGTTACTGCCGTCCCCACCAGCAGACGTGAGACTGCTGGACGCGGGAACGGGAGGTGGAGATGTAGCCGCAAGGCTCCACCGCTATCTCCTCGATCAAGGATATGCACCCACTGTCGTCGGCGTGGACCGTTCACCGGATGCCATCGCATATGCCCGTTCAACACACGGTTCCATAGATGGACTCACGTTCCGGCAGTGCGACGTACATGATCTTCAGGAGAACCGATGGGATATCGTGCATGCATCTCTGTTCCTGCACCATCTCCCGGACGATGAAATCCCCGGGATCCTGCGTCGATTTCATCAGCTGTCTGAACGAGGCATCGTGATCAACGACCTTCACCGGCATCCCATTGCTCATACATCCATCAAACTCATCACGAGGCTCTTGTCCAGCAGCAAACTCGTCCGTCATGACGCCCCGCTATCGGTCCGACGAGCATTCACCGCAAGAGACCTCGAAACGTTTTCCCATCAAGCCGGACTGACCGATCCTCGTATCCGCTGGCACTGGGCGTTTCGCTGGCTTCTCACCGCCCG
>CAZQNZ010000011.1:0-12377 GCA_964594615.1 uncultured Planctomycetia bacterium | reverse complement strand
ACGGACGGATCCTGGCTTTCGAGATCGGGTGGACGCACTTCGAAACGTGCCTCCGCATAATCCGCTTCCCCTTCCTGATCCTCGGCAGCAAACGGATAGTTTCCAACCCATAAACGATACGCTCCGAGCTCGCGTGGCTGGAAGGTGACCGTATAATCCCCTTCCTCTTCCTCCCGGTTCATGGAGACGGTTCGGCGTCGGTTCGTTTCCGTGTGCATCACATGGAGAGGAAGCTGCTGGTCCGATCGTGGACGGAAGTTCCGATTCAGCACGTGAGCAAACACGGTGACCTCTTCTCCGGGCCGGTATGAATTCTTTTGCACACGCAGTTGAAATCGATTACTGGGACTCAACCGCCCACCTCGCAGCCAGCGCAACGCATTACTCCAGAACCGATAAAAGTATTTGTTCCCCACCAGTTTTCTCCACACCCACGTGTCATCCGTTCCCACGTACGCCGTGCGCCCCCGTCCGTACCGGTTGACTGTGATCAGTGGTGTCGCATTTTCCCCGGTTACATCCGACGGCACACGGGCAAGGGTCTTGGCTCCGAGCTTTTCCTTTCGAACCGGATGATACCATCTCAGGGGCTCGAGGCTGAATGTTTCTTCCCGATTGTCCTCCCAGAGTTCAGCATTTTGTTCCTGATCATCCAGAATCTGCATAATCGGATGGGATCTACCCACGGGGGTAAGCTTCGGATTGAAGGAACGTTCTTCCCCGGTCGTACGGCCGGAGGACCCTGTGATGACCGGTAGAAGATTCTCAAGCGGAGTATTTGAGTACGCCGATGGGTTATATCCCTGACCGGCGATAAATAGCACCCCTCCACCGAGGTCCTCTACGAACGTCTGCAATCGCTCAAGGACATCCTGTGCTTCGACTCCTAGGCTTCGAAACATACTCGGTCGGACGTCGCCAATTACAATCACGTCATAGCGGGCAAGTTCCTCACGCGTTTTCGGAAAGTGAGTCGCGGGGGACAGTCCCGGGCTCGTGGGTTGAGGATATCGTTCATCCGCACTGTGAAGCAGGGCTTTGACCTCCATGCTATCATCCCGGATCATCGAGTTTTTGAGAAACCGGTACTCGTAGCGCGGCAGTCGCTCGAAGTAGAACACCCTCATCTTACGGTCCACGACGCGGATCTGGTGCGTCCGCTCATTGTTTTCTGTACGGATTTCACCGGTTAACGGTTCGACTCGAACACGCAGCCGGTGGGTACCGGGGTTTTCGGGCTGCCACTCCAGCGTTCTCGTGAATTCCCGGCGGTTCTCATCACCGCTGATTGTTTTCTGAACAAGCTCTTTTCCCTCCGACGTGAGCAACCGCAACCGGGTGGTTCCATTCCACGTGGCTTCTCTGGACTGAATACGAACCGAGAACTCAACCGGGTCCTTCGTATTCGCCTGCGCGGCATCCGGAGCATCGATGTTTTTCAGTACCAGGTCCTGAGGTTCTTCCCGAGACCCCACCGCGACGGTGTACACCGGCAGGTCATCCCCTTGTTGCCGCCGGCTCCGCACAACCGAAATCGGATCGGCTCCCGCGTTGGACTGACCGTCCGTAAACAGCACAATGCCCGACGTTTTCCGTCCTCGCTGCTTGTTGTACACCTGCTTGATCGCTCCCCCGATCGCCGTGCCCTCCTTCTCAGAGGACAATTGAATCGGTGCATCCGGATCCTGCAAATGAAGGTCCGTATCAAATCGATACAGGTCCAGAACCTGATCCTTCGCCATACGCTCAAGCAAATTCAGCTGCTCGTTGTTCAAGACCCGATTGAGCAGAGAAAGTCGTGACAGCTCATCGGGGGATTGAGCGGACGAATTCCCCTTGAGTTCGGCAAGTTCCCGCAATCGCTCACGGGCTTCATCTTGGCGGTATCGATCTTTGAACGACATGCTCCCGGACGTATCAACCAGCACGGCAAGGTGATTCTGTTTCTGAAGTTCGATCTCGTTGTACAGATAGGGCTGAAATAGAAGAACCAGAATAATGGCAATGGCGACCGTCCGCAGACCCGCCAGAAGCAACTTCCTTCCTTGACTGAGTTGAGGCTCCCATCGATAGAGAAGATAACAGAAACCGACGACGGCCGGGATGATCCCAAGCACAAGCAGCCAGGTGGATGGAAGGTTCTGCCACCCGAGCCTCCAGTCCGCCTCGGAGCCCATCTGCAGGACCCCCTTATCGATTCCGAACAGCCATTGCAACACATCGGTAAACATCTGAACTCCAATCTTCATGTGCCCACCTGCCGTTTCCGATCAATCCGCAATGCCAGCAAACCCTCCAGCCCGAGAAAGACCAGAACCAGCAGCGCAAAATAGATCCAGAGGTTGGATCTCGAACCGGTATCCATCGTGGTTTCCGCTTGCTGAAAAGATTCGAAGGAAATTCCGGAATACTGACTCGTCACGGTCTCGCGGGAGAGTCGTTCCAGATTTCCTTCCTCGGTGTTCACGTTTGCAGCCAGCGTCCGATCCACCGCCCACGATGCTTCTTCCGGCTGCTCCTTTTCGATTCGATAGATCCCGGGGCGGTTCAGTCCTTCCATCCGGACAATGTGCCCCCCGTCTCTGAGCGGACGCGGAGAGGTTACTGTGACCCGTTCGTCCGGGTGAATCATTCGAAAGTTTCTGGACGTGTCGAACACGGAAACAGGGAGGTTCACATCTCCCCCCACACTCACATTGATTGATTCTTCTTTCTGCTGTAAAAGGTAGCGGGAGAGCTGATCCATAAGCATCACATACCCCTGGAATTCCGGCCAGTAATTCCAGTCCATGTCAGCCGATGTCATAATCGTGATCAATTTTCCCCGTCCAATGGAACGTTCGGCAACAGCCGGTGATCCCTCCGAATCGTTAAATCGTCCCAGCACCTGTACATTCACGGCCTCCTCCGGTATTTCCATTCGTATCCAGCCAAACGTCATCAGCGCCCTCAGCTTTTCAGGATACGGACGAAAAAAGGACAATGCGGGATGATCGAGCGAAAGATCATCCAGCGTGACGAAATTCCCCTGCTCCGGGGACTGTTCCGTCACCCCTTCAAGTCGTCCGGGGAGCAACGGATCATCGATCTCGAAGAGTAACTGATTGAATGTTCTGGTCGTGGTCTGATCGCCCATAAACAGCATCACACCACCTCCCCGTTCGGTGAACGTCCTCAGTTCCTCCCGGCGGTCTTCGGAAATGTTCGAAAGATTCGCTAGCACGACCAGGTCAAACTCCGAAAGGTTCTGGTCTCTGAACTGGTAATCGGTGACGACCTCAATCCGAAAGGGACTGGATCGTTCTCCGGGTTGAAGTGCAGAGCGGAGAAAGTACGTCTCGCCGTCCGTTTCGGATGCCTCTCCCGGCTCTCCATCCACCATCAGAACATCCACATGCTCCTTGATCCGCAGGGCCCGGTAGCGCTTGTTGTCGACATCTAGTCCATCACCTGATAATTCAACGTGTACACCGTGTGGGCCCACTTCCTGAAAGCGGATCGGGTTAAACTGTTTTTCGGCCGCTTCCCCGGGGGCTAGCTCCATCCGAACCGTTTCAAGCTTTTGATCCCCCTTGTGAAGGGACAGGGCCGTCGTCTCGGCTGTATCCGAATAATTTCGAACCCGGGTGGTGAAGTGAACAGGACGATCCTGAATCAGAAACTCATTCTCCGACGTGACCTCCAGCGTACTGAGATTTCTGCTTCCACCGGCCCCCACATCCACCATGGCAAACTCGTTCACTCGATCCGCTACCCGTTCGATTTCGTCGCGCAACTGATCCCTCCGGTTCTGTTCCGGGGGAAGCCAGGTGTTTTTCTGAAGATCGGTCATCCAGATCACGTTCTGAATCAGGTCGTCGGGGGTCTTATCGAGGGAACTGTTGAGCAATTCCGTCGTTTCCCCCACGTTCCCTTCGAAAAACGTGGGTTTGGATTCCCGAACCATACGAAGGGCCCGGGATCGATCCTGACTCGGGGTCCCGATCAATCGCTCGGGATTCGCACTGTCCGACAGTATGGTGACCCTGTCTCCGTTTGCCGGGCGGAACTGATTGTTCAGCACCCGAACCGCTTCGTTTTTCGCTTCTTCATAACGTGACGTGCCGTCCTCAACTGTGGTCCGCATGCTGTACGACTGATCAAGCACAATGACAACATGCCTTTTCTGATCACCCAGAACGGCCAGTGCCGGCTCGTTTAAAAACGGCTGAGCAAGGGCCAACCCCAGAAGTGCGAGGAGTAGATATCGCAGCAGCATCAATAACAGATTTTCCATACGGACCCGTTGCCGTGTCTTCTGCTCGGCCTTCATGAGAAACTCCATGGCCGCCCACTTCTGATGATCGTAGAAGGTCCGGTTGAGGAGGTGGATAATGATCGGAACGGCGCCGAGCAACAGGCCGGCAACGGCAAGTGTCGGATTGGTGAGAAAACCGGTAAGCGCCTCCATTTACCCTGCTCGTCGTAGAATGCCAAGACGCTTCGCAAGGTAGGTACTCAGAGCCACGTTCAGGGGTTCATCCGTTCGCAGAAGTTTGTAATCCATTTCATTGTCAAGACAGACTCGCTTGATCTGTTCATTATGCTGCTGAATTTCCTCCAGGTACGCTTCACGAAGGGCCTTCGGATCAGCCAGCAAATCCTGATCCAGTTCGACCCCTTCGAACTGGGTCATCTGATCGAACGGGAATTCAATTTCAGCCGGGTCGAGCACCTGAAAAACGATGACGTCATGCTCCCGGTGACGGAAATGACTGAGTCCCTCCGCAATTCGATCCGGATCATCGAATAGATCCGAGATGAGAATGATTAATCCCCGTTGACCAATCCGCGACGCAGCATGGTTGAGAACGCGCCCCAGGTCCGTCTTTTCTTCCGGCTCGAACTGCGTGAGCCGCTTGAGAATGTCGTGAAAATGAGATTCTGAATTTGACGGATCCACGTAGCTGGTCAGGTCCCGGTCAAACGTGGCCAGTCCGATGCCGTCCTGTTGCTGTATGACCAGGTACGCGAGGGAGGCCGCGAGGTACCGCGTGTATTCCAGCTTAGAGACCTCGCCGCTTGCATATTCCATGGACGAACTCAAATCGACAATCGGAATGACCCGAAGGTTGGTCTCCTGTTCGTACTCCTTCACAAAAAGCCGATCGCTACGAGCAAACACCTTCCAATCCAGGTGCCGCAGATCATCACCGGGCACGTATTCCCGATGCTGAGCAAACTCCACACTCACACCGCGATACGGGCTTTCATGCATCCCGGAAACGAATCCTTCCACGACCCGACGGGCCTTCAACTCCAGACCGGAAAGTTTCTTAAGTACCGCCGGATCTAAGTACTTCTGATACTCGCTCATCCCTGGCGTCGTCCTTCGAAACGGGAGATACTGATTCGAGAAGTTTGTCTGTTATATCATCGGTGGTGATGTCTTCCGCTTCTGCACTGAAATTGGTCACCACTCGATGTCGAAGCACGGAATGTGCCACCGCCTGAATGTCTTCGCAAGCCACGTACGGTCGTCCATGCAGCATGGCCCGGGCCTTGCCACCGATGATCAGATATTTCGTCGCCCGAGGACCGGCTCCCCAGGACACCCATTCATTCACGAAATCCGGGGCATCGGGCGTTCCGGTCCGTGTTTTGCGCACCAGATTCATCGCATATTTCATCACACTGTCGGCGATCGGTACCCGACGAACGGTCTTCTGAATCTCAAGGATCTCTTCTCTTGACAGCACTTCACGGACCGACTCATCGAACTTGGTCGTGGTCAGGCGCATCACATCCATTTCCTCTTCCTCCGTGGGATAATCCACCCGGATCTCCAGCATAAACCGATCCAGCTGTGCTTCCGGCAATGGGTAGGTTCCCTCCTGCTCAATCGGATTTTGCGTGGCGAGGACAAAAAACGGCTCGTCAAGATTGTATTGTTCGCCACCGGCCGTAATTTGATGTTCCTGCATGGCCTCAAGCAGAGCGGCCTGCGTCTTGGGAGGCGTGCGATTGATCTCATCCGCCAGCACCATGTTTGCGAACAGCGGGCCTTTGCGAAACTCCATCTTCCGCTCCCCCGTTGATTGATCCTGCTGGATGATTTCCGTGCCGGTCACGTCGGACGGCATCAGATCAGGGGTGAACTGAATCCGACTGAAATCCAGGGACAGGCATTGAGCGAGGGTCCGAACAAGCAACGTCTTCGCCAGTCCCGGAACCCCCACTAAAAGCGCATGCCCCTCGCTGAAGATGGTAATGAGAATCTTTTCAATCACGTCCTCCTGCCCGACAATGTTCTTGGACAGCTCCTCATGCAGCTTCTCACGCGCTTCATTTAGTTGCCGAACGTCCTCAAGATCTTCATCACTGAACGATTCACCGGGGTCCACTGCAGATTCCAGGTTGGAGGCCTCCGTGTCCTCCGTGGGGTTTTCGGAATCAGAACGGCTCGGGTCAAAGGAAGGATCCTGAGATGAGGAAGTGGATGACATGGTTTGGTTTTAAAACGGATTACAGGAACAGCAGTCCATCAATTGTAGACCAAAAACAAAATCGAGTCAACGCATGAGATCCTGCTCTACTCCCGCATTTCGGGATGCTCCGGCCTGTACAAACTTATGGTACCCCTCTTGAAACCCGGTAAATCTGAGACGGCATGAAATGTTCGAGACCTTGAAGAGGAGGTACAGCAGAGGAAAACGAAGCGCTACAGACCGGGCATGGGCATATCGGCCGGACTGGGTTCCTGTTGAGCGGGGAGCCCCGGCACATGATCCCGAACAAACTCATCCCAGCTATCCCTCGTTTCGCTCGAAAGCAGCTCGTTCATCTGGTCGAGACAATTAACACAGAGAATCATCGGAGACATGATCATGCGATCCTGACTGCAGATCGTACTGATCATGTGCTCGTTCCCCGTGTTGACACTCGACTCACACAGGTGACAGTGTTCCATGCTTTCTTCACGGAGATTCACGCGGGACATGAACTGCTGGATCCGGTCCAGCGACTCATCCGAATATTCCTCAATCATTTCTTCGCCGCACCGGCTGCAGATGGCATGCTCCCAGATCGGTCGCCCCTGACGGTAAATCTTTTGAATTTCATAAACTCCTGGAATCTTCTGAAGCTGACGCTCACACTTCAGGCATTCCTGAAACTCGTCCTTCCGATAATCGGAGTGGAGAATCTCCGGAATCGATCGGTCGCCGTCAAATAGCTCCTGCAGATAATTATCCATTGCAACTTCCCGGCACCCGGTTCGTAGAAGTCAAAGAAACGATACTTGTGAACCAATCAAATTATACCATTTCTGTCAGAAATTCAAATCTTTGAAATCGATTAACTGCGTCTTCTATAATATTCGCAATAGAATTTCGAGTGTTCGAATAGACCATTCGCTTCAGTCATTTTCAGGGAGAGAACGATGCCGACGAGAGAAGAAATCGAACAGGAGATTAAAGACATTGTCTGTCAACAACTAGGGGTCAGCGAAGACAAGCTTACAGATGAGACATCCTTTGTGAATGACCTCGGTGCGGACTCGCTTGACACGGTTGAGCTGGTGATGGAGATTGAAGACGCATTTTCGCTGAGCATCCCCGACGAGGACGTGGAAGACATCCAGACGGTCGGTGCTGCTGTGGAGTACGTTGAGAAACAAACGGAAGGGTAGAGAAAAGTACGGTGACACATCGTGTTGTCATAACCGGTCTGGGGCTTATCACTCCTGCGGGTACGAATACGGAGAAGTCATGGTCTCAGCTGAAAGCCGGAAAGAGCGGGATTGATTACATCGAACGGTTTGATACGTCCGATTTCGACATCACGTTCGGTGGAGAAGTGAACGCCTTCGACCCGGAGGAGTACATCGATCAACGGAAAACCAAACGCCTTGATCGATTTGTTCAGTTCGGGATCGCCGGCGCGGATCAGGCGCTGAAGGATGCCGGATTCCCGGACGGCGACAACCTTCATCCGGAGCGGTCCGGTGTGGTGATCGGATCCGGTATTGGCGGGTTGAAGGAGATTGAAACCCAGCACTGGCGGATGTTCGAAAAGGGACCATCCCGGGTTTCACCATTCTTTATCCCGAAATTAATGATGAATGCCGCCCCGGGTCAGATCAGCATGCATTTCGGACTTGAAGGTCCGAACTACTCCGTTTCATCCGCCTGCTCGTCCGCAAACCATGCCATCGGTAACGCGTACAGCCACCTGCGTTCCGGCGAGGCGGATGTCATGGTTACGGGCGGCGTCGAAGCGGCGCTGACCCCCTCATGCCTTGCCGGCTTCTCGGCGTTGAAAGCGCTTTCAAAACGGAACGACGAACCACAGAAAGCCAGCCGGCCATTCGACAAGAACCGGGACGGTTTTGTTCTCAGCGAGGGCACGGGCATTCTTGTCATGGAAACACTTGAGAACGCTCAAAATCGGGACGCGTCAATTTACGCAGAAGTACTCGGGTTTGGTGCAACGGCCGATGCTCACCACATCACCGCTCCCGAACCGGAGGGCAAAGGAGCTCGCCAGTCCATCAACCTCGCCCTGCAGGATCAGGGGACGGAAAAAGAGCGTGTCTCGTATGTCAACGCCCACGGGACGTCCACGGAAAAAAATGACAAAATGGAAACACAGGCACTTCACGATGTGTTCGGTGATCATGCCCACAAGCTAAGCATCTCCAGCACGAAGTCCATGATCGGTCACTCACTCGGCGCCGCAGCCGGTGTCGAAGCAGTTGTAACCGCCCTCTCTATCGACGAAGGAGTTGTGCACCCAACCATCAACCAGGAGGAAGCGGATCCGGACTGTGATCTGGATTACGTACCGGAAGAAAGTCGATCCCTCGACATCGACGTCGCCCTTTCCAACTCATTTGGATTCGGCGGGCACAACTCCTGCCTGGCGCTCGGAAAACTTGATTAACTACGGAGAACGGTTATGGCGAAGCATCCCGATCTGTTTCAGAAATGCAAGGAGTTTACTGAGGCTCGCGAGATCAAGGAAGCGGGTCTGTACCCGTATTTTCGTCCCATAGAATCGGGACCCGGCTCAAAAGTAACCGTGGACGGACAGGAATTGATCATGGTCGGTTCAAACAACTATCTCGGCCTGACCAATGATCCCCGCACGGTGCAGGCGAGTCAGGAAGCTGCTAAAAAATACGGTACGTCCTGTACAGGGTCACGGTTCCTCAACGGTACCCTTGACATCCATGAAAAACTGGAAGAGGAACTTGCCGATTTTATGCAGGAAGATGCAGCACTTACCTTCACCACGGGGTACCAGACCAACCTCGGAATCGTTCCCACCATTGTGGGAAAGGATGACGCTGTGATCATTGACCGCCAGGACCACGCCTGCATTTACGACGGAAGCCGCCTGGCGTTTGGGCGAACGCTGAAATACGAGCACAACAATATGCAGGACCTGGAAGAAAAGCTCCAGAACGTGGATGACGACAAGGGCATTCTCATTGCGGTGGACGGCGTCTATAGCATGGAGGGCGATCTCGCTCCGCTCCCGGAACTGGTTGAGCTGAAAAACAAGTACAACGCTCGGCTTTTCGTCGACGACGCGCACTCCATCGGTGTACTCGGTGAAAACGGGCGCGGAACGGCCGAACATTACGGACTGGAGGACGAGGTGGATCTGGTCATGGGCACGTTCTCGAAGTCGTTTGCATCACTCGGGGGGTTCGTCAGCGGGGATGAAGATGTGATTAATTACATCAAACACAATGCCCGTTCCCTGATCTTCAGCGCCAGCATGCCCCCGGCCAACGTCCAATCCGTACGAAAATCACTTGAGATCATCCGGGAGGAACCGGAACGGCGAAAACAGCTCTGGGATAACGTCTCTTACATGCAGGAACAGCTTGATGAACTGAATCTTGACATTGCTAACAGTGAAACCCCTGTGATTCCCATCATCGTCGGCGAGGATTATAAAACATTCAAAGTCTGGAAAGATCTGCTCAAGAACGGTGTCTACACCAATCCCTGCGTCAGTCCGGCCGTTGAAAAAGGTCGAGGACTGATCCGCACAAGCTACATGGCCACTCACTCCCGGGACGAGTTGAACAAGGTGCTCTCGGTGTTCGAACATGTCGGCGATAAACATGGCATTCGATAGGTGCCGGTCGCCCCACTGCTCGTCCAGCCCCAAACCTACCTGTATGTTACTCCCGTTCTCCTTTACTCTACCTTTCATCACTCATGAGTGTTGATGTCACACGGGTGAAGGCGCCCCACGAGAACACGGATTTCCTACATCTTCCATATGAGTTATACAGGGGACATGAGGGATGGGTTCCTCCCCTCCTCTCGGAAGAACAGGAGCGCCTGGATACGGAACAGTATCCCTTTTTCTCTCACTCCGACGCCGCCTTTTTTCTGGCCCGTCGTGATGGAAAACCGGTCGGTCGGGTTGCCGCAATCGAAAACACCCGCCACAACGAGTATCACAATGAACACATCGGGTTTTTTGGCCTGCTCGATGCAATCGATGACCGGGCCGTCTTTACAAGCTTGATCCAGAAAGCCGAACAATGGCTCGCCGACCGAGATCTCGAGAAATCACGCGGTCCGGCAAGCTATTCCTCCAACGAAATGTGGGGAGCGATGATCGACGGATACGAACGTCCCTGCTCGATCATGATGCCCTATAATCCGCCCTACCTTCCGGCCCACCTCGAGTCTCTGGGTTTTAAAACCGTCGAACAGTTGCTGGCTCTGGAAACGGATACGGAGATCGTCAATTTAGATTTCCTCAAACGGATTTCGAACCGCATCGAAGAAAAGTCGAATCTCCGTGTCCGCCCACTTGATCTAAGCCGGTTTGAGCAAGAAGCCCAACGTTTGCGTGAGATTTACACGGAATGCTGGTCGGACAACTGGGGCTTTGTTCCGCCGACGGACGAAGAGTTCGAACTGACCTGCACAAAACTCAAACCACTTGTCGAAAACAATCCTGAATTCGTCCTCTTTATCGGCAACGAGGAGGAGGAGGAGGAGGTCGGATTCATCGCCGGGGTTCCGGACGTCAACCAGGCGCTGAAAAAGCTCAACGGACAGTTCGCATCCTGGCGGCTGATTCCGTTCCTGTGGAAATACTACGTCACCGGTATTGACCGGGTGCGCGTGCTGTTGATGGGGGTCACGGACGCGTACCGCGGTAGCGGCCTGGAACTGGTGCTCATCAAACATTTTATCCACCACAGCACAAGTTATGGATACTCCATCGCGGAACTGTCCTGGATTCTCGAATCCAACGAAGACATGATCAATATTCTCCAGCGTCTCAACTCTCGGGAGGTAAGTCGGTACAACGTGTACGAACGGTCACTTGATTGACGGACCATATGACGGTCTGCAGACATTCATCCGGTCTGCTATAGACGATCTGAAAACGACTCCCGTTTCCCGTACGATGTTAATTCGATCCATCACACCTCACGTTCCTACATCGATGTCATTTCGATAACTCATCATGCGGATACTCATCACTGGTTCAACCGGACTCGTTGGCTCCTCGCTCATTGACCAATTCCAGGACCACGACGTCAAGCGACTGGTCCGGAAGGAACCGGAGTCCGACGATCAAATCTACTGGAAGCCTTCGGAAAACACAATTCACGATCAGGAGCTGTCCGGGTTTGACGCGGTGGTACACCTGGCCGGAGAGTCCATCGTCGGCCGCTGGAACGAAGAGAAGAAAAACGCCATCCGCGAGAGCCGGGTCACCGGTACCTCCCTTCTATCAGAGGCGCTGGCCGGTGTCGAGGATCCGCCGGACGTTCTCGTCTGTGCCTCGGCGATTGGATATTACGGAGATCGAGGAGATGAAATCCTGGACGAATCGTCGAGCGCGGGAGACCTTTTCCTGTCCGGTGTCTGTGAGGAGTGGGAAGAGGCTGCGGATCCGGCCCGTGATGCTGGTATTCGAGTGGCACATGCGCGATTCGGTGTGATACTGAGCGAAGAGGGTGGAGCCCTCGCACAGATGCTCACCCCATTCAAATTCTGTCTTGGTGGTCGAATAGGTGATGGGGAACAGTGGATGAGCTGGGTCGATCTGAAGGACGTCGTTCGAGCCCTGGATTATATCATTCAAAACGAGGATCTGGAGGGGCCGATTAATGTCGTAAGCCCGAATCCGGTGCGAAACCGACAGTTCACCGTCGCACTGGGGGATGTACTCGGCCGGCCCACCCCGTTTCCCATGCCGGGTTTTGCTGCGCGACTCCTTTTCGGTGAAATGGCCGACGAGCTGCTGCTGGCCAGTACCCGGGTGCAACCGGACAAATTGCGAGACCATGGCTTCTCCTTTGAATACCCACACATCAAGGATTCCCTTGTGCACCTGCTGATCTCCCAGGA
>CAZQNZ010000010.1:2364-34361 GCA_964594615.1 uncultured Planctomycetia bacterium | reverse complement strand
GCTCGTTCGGGTCCGAATTGATGACCGCTTGTACTGAACCCACTTCGTCGAGAGCGGTTCCGTTGATAAACACTCCTCCACGATGTTCCGGGGCCCCGTGGTCATCGAACCAGTGGCCGGAGATGCGTTGAGCAAATGGGTTAAAATCTCCGAAAACGTCATTCGGAATGGACGTTTTCCAGGTCCCCTTTTTGACGTGCTCCCAGTCCGTCACCGGTTCGGATCCTTTGATCGTCACATCGGCTCCTTTCGCCGCACGATAAACGATCCGATTGTCCGGGCCGGTTCCACCCCGCGGGGGGTCGATGCGTTCGCGATAGGTTCCTTCATGCACAATGACCCGGTCCCCGGGCTGAGCCTGTTCCGCCGCATGGGAGATTGTGCGCAGTGGTTGCTGTTGAGTTCCTATGTGATTGTTATTTCCATCTACTGATACGTGATAGTCCCGTGCCATGGCGGTCGAACACAGAACACCCAGCAACAGGGAAGTCATCAATAGGAAATGGAGACGTGGAACGAGAAATTTTACGCGGGAAGGACGATGAAACCAGATCGAACGTCGTGGGGTAATCATATGAACTGCTCGGTATCGTGGTGAATCGTAAAATGAGACATCCGGAAACAAAACCTGTAACACGTAATTCGAAACGCCTCCGGTATCACTTCAGACTCGTCATACATCCTACGCTTACGAACCAACTGATTTCAAGTTTACTGTTATGTTCTGTTATGGTATAAATCATCGAAGCGGAGGTATGATCGATGAGCTTCGTCGGAGGACGTACTACAGGAGCAGTCGTTGATTCTTCGGGTGGTGCGTCAAGAGGACGGATCGGAAACGGTAGTTGCGAATCGATCGTCGAATCAGTTCTTTGTCGTAGATGCTTTAAACAGCGATTACCATGCCATCCCCTTCAGGAACCGTGGTGGAACGCCCGAAGTATAAGCAGATTATCCAGCAGGTGATCGACGGGATCCGGGAGGGCGAGCTGCAGCGCGGCGACGAATTACCGTCGATTAATGAGGTTTGCGAGCGGGAGTCCGTGTGCCGCGACACGGTCGTGAAATCGTACGACGTATTACAGGAGCGGGGGTTGATCGAACCAGTTCACGGAAAAGGGTTTTACGTGTCGGTCGATGAGTACCGGGATACGATTCAGACGTTTCTGCTGTTTGATCGGTTTTCGGATTACAAGGAAATTGTCTATCAGCAATTGCAGGAAACCGCCGGTTCCCGAGCGGAACTGGACCTGTATTTTCATCACCGGGACCGAACGGAGTTTCGTCGGTTGATCGAGGAGGCGCTCGGTTCCTATCAATATTACCTGGTCATGCCCCCCACCAACCCTGGCGAGGACGTTTACGAGACGTTGCAGTTGCTGGATGAAGACCGTCTCCTTCTCCTGGACATACCCGTGAACCACACGGACCTTTCCTGCGCCTGCATCGTCCAGAATTTTCGTCAGCAATTCCGGGGGGCCCTCCGAAAGGCACTCGAACGTCTGCAATCCTACGACGAATTCGTTCTTGTGTACCCCGCGGACAACCGGCATCCGGTGCAAATAAAAGGGACGTTTCAGACGTTCTGCAGTGAACATCTCCTGCCCGGAACCGTTGTTTCGTCGTTGAAGGACCGTCGGATCCGCCCCGGCTATGCGTACCTGGTCATTGAGGACCAGGACCTCGTTCATTTCATGAAATACGCACAGAATCATGACATGGAACCCGGACGAGAAGCCGGAATAATTTCGTACAATGACACACCGTTTAAAGAAATTATCGGGGGCGGTATCACGGTGATTTCCACGGATTTTCAGCGAATGGGACAACTGGCAGGGGAACAAATCCTTGAGCGGCGAAAACGTGAACTCACGGTCATGACCCGTTTTCTGGATCGTGGATCACTGTAATGAGTACGAACAGGTCTGCAATCGTCCGAATTTTCCTGATTCGTTGGCGATTCCAGGCGGTTTCTATGAGCGTCACTGACGTTGACACAGTCGGTGTGAACCACGCCATGCTGCTATCGATGGTATGAATGAAACGATGGAGGCGGAAGGAGTGAATTGACTGGTGAGCTTTTCGATTGCATTTTTCGGGGGATCTGTGTTTGGCTTTCATTGTTTCTAACTGCAGGGTTCCGGGCAGGTAGACGGTGATGGGGTTGCTTGCATGGGCCTGTTGAATATGTTGAGTGGAACGGTTGGAATGAGAGTGTGAAGTGTACACTAATTTCGAAAATATTAGCGGAGTCACACCATGGAGAGTGTCAAAAACATTGAGGTTAAACAGAATCCAACCAGCCAGCAAGTGGGACGAGCAGCGTTCCATTTTACAGACGATTACTCTGTGTTTGACTGGGGGAAAATGCCGGATGCCATTGACGGGAAGGGGGCGTCGCTGTGTATGATGGGGGCGTTCAATTTCGAGTTGCTCGAGTCCGAAGGGGTTCCCACCCATTACATCGGGGTCGTCGAGGAGGGATCAACGATCTCGGTTCGGGAGGCGACGAAGCCGTCGAACGTGATGGCTATCGAGATGAGCCGGGTCCCTCCGCTTCCGTACGAGGATGGGGCATACGATTATGAATCCTTTCATCGGGAAGCGGGTGACAATTACGTCATTCCTCTCGAAATCGTCTTTCGAAACGCCGTTCCCATGGGCTCCTCGCTGCGAAGTCGTCGAACGCCGGAGGACGTGGGATTAAATCGGTCGGAGTGGCCGGAGGGGTCCGTCGAACTCGACGAACCGATCGTGGAGTTTTCCACGAAGTACGAACAGCAGGATCGATACATTTCCAACGAGGAAGCCCGGGAAATCAGTGGTCTTGACGAACAGTTCGATCAGCTTGTTGATCGTGCGCGAGCGGTGAATCGAGTCATTACGGAGCGCGCGGATCAGATGGGTCTCTCCCATGAGGATGGGAAGATTGAGTGTGTGTACGTGCAGGGCGAGGTTCGAGTGGCGGACGTCGTGGGGACGTTTGATGAAAACCGATTCCTGATGAACGGCCAGCAGATCAGCAAGGAGTTTCTCCGGCAGTTTTACAAAGCGTACGATCCGGCGTGGGTGCAATCGGTCCGTCGTGCAAAGAAAGAGGCAAACAGAACGGGCGTAGCGGACTGGCGGACGCTGACGGACGAAACGCCCGAACCGTTACCGGCACACGTTCGGGAGGCGGCCGCCCATCTGTATCAGGCGGGGACCAATCTGTACACCGGAGAGGACTGGTTTTCGGGACCTTCCCTGAAGGATGTATTACACGAAATCAGGGAAATTGAGAGCTCGGGGTGATGTTGCAGAGAGAAACGATCCGTCTCATCATGTTTCAACGTCTTCCCCGAATCAGAGTGGAATCGGTGGTGGCGTAGAAAGGGTCGCGATGTCTCCCCCTGATATTTTCATCGATTGAGCCGCAGTTACGGACGCAGTTCAACGTGTTGAGCCGTTTGGTCCACGTATTCCGTGAACGCCTGATACAGTGGATCGGAACAGATCGTGGATGAATCACCGACGACAACGGCTTTTCGTTTTGCACGGGTGAGGGCCACGTTAAATCGTCGTTCTTCATCCAGGAAGCCGATGGTGCCGGGGACGTTGCTCCGGGTCATGGAGATCAGGATCACTTCCTTCTCGCGTCCCTGGAAGCCGTCCACCGTCTTGACTTCCAGGTCTTCGTGATCCACGTTCTCGTGAATCAGCTCGACCTGATCGTCGTACGGGGCGATGACAGCGACCTGGTGGGGTTCAACCCCGGAAG
This sequence comes from uncultured Planctomycetia bacterium, assembly GCA_964594615.1. Lineage (GTDB taxonomy): Bacteria > Planctomycetota > MHYJ01 > CAYXQY01 > CAYXQY01 > CAYXQY01. Next base: position 30,601 of record CAZQNZ010000010.1, on the reverse strand, counting down.
AGAGGAACTGTTCGGCCAGGTCGCTGACAATTTCGGCCTCCGTCCGGTTTTCCTTTGATGTCGAGCCGTCCCGGGAGCGCTCCGCGGCGTCCAGGTGCCGGGTGTCCGCAAACACCAGCGGGGCGGCCGGATCAAGGAGTTTCTTATTTCGGGCTTGCTCATAGGGTGGGTTCACATCAAGGTCTTTCAGTGTGTGGTTCCGGACAGAGTCGTCCGCCTGAAGATCTCCTTCGTAGAACTGTTCACTGCTGAAGTCCATGATGGTCTCGTGCATGCGGTACTGTGTCGTCAGCATCTGTTTGATGCGGTCCCCATGGCGGTCCGCCAGTTTTTCGAAAAGTGTACGGCGCATGCCATTCTGAGCGGCTTCCTGGTTTTTGATGGTGGGCGGAAGCTGCCGATGGTCTCCAGCCATGATGACCTGTTTGGCACGTGAGATGGGAATCAGACAGGAGGGTTCCGTTGCCTGAGTTGCTTCGTCGATGACCAGCACGTCGAATTCACGATCCGCCATCAGGTCACTACCGGAGGTGGAGTTGGTGGAGCAGACGACGTCGGCGGAGTCGAGGACTTCGTTGATTGCTTTCTGCTCGAGCTCTTCGGATTTCTCAAACAGCTCATCCGCTTTTTCCTGCAGTTCCAGCCATTTCGCCATTTCTTTGATCTTCGCCGCTGACACGCCGCGGGAACTTCGGTTGTTCTTCGCGAGCGATCGAATTTTGTCATTCGACATGCCTCGACGCCACCGACCGGAGGGGTGGGTTAAATCCTCCTGCTGATCCTTGATGTCGAACGCCTGCTCACGAAGCTCCTGTGATTTTTGGTAGGTACTGTTCTGCTGCACGAGCGCGTCAAGCGTGTGTTTTTTCAGGGACGACGTAACACGTGCCGGATGACCGACGCGGACGGCGAAAAGGCCCTGGTCGATCAGGAACTCCACCATGTTGTCCACGGCCATGTTGGAATCCGCAGTGGCCAGTACGGATTTTCCCCGCTGAACAAACTGTTTGGTCACCTCGATGGCCGTGGTGGTTTTTCCGGTGCCGGGCGGGCCGTGGATCAGGAAGACGTCGTCCGATCCCAGAGCGGCGGAGACCGCCTGCTTCTGTGAATCATTGAGCTTGTGATTGTTCCAGAACTCCGGTGTTTGCGGTTGCACCGGGTCCGGTTGGTCCCAGCCGGCGATGACGTCACGCAGGTGTTGCTGTTTGCCATCTGCATTTTGCAGCTCTTCGATAGCGTCCAGCATGCGCTGATAGGTGATGTCGTTGACGTACAGGTCCATGCGCAGGTCCCGGCCGAACACGAATCCGTGTGGTTTTTCGGAGAAGGAGACGGTCACGGAGTAGTTGGTGACCTGTGTGACGGTACCGGTGGGATTGTCGTCACGCAGCGGATCTTTTTTGGAGATCATCACCAGGTCACCGACGGTGATCTCGGTTTCGGGGAGTTCTTCCCCCTTGTGGTTGCGCATGAATTTGACCTGATAGCCGCTGAGCCCTTCTCCTTCGTCACGTCCACGAAGGTGCAGAATGGCTCGGCCTTTGCTTTCACGTTCCCGGCCGGACATCTGCTTGATCTCGCGTTCGTGTTCTCGCATTTCCTCCTCCCGCTCAAGTTCGACGAGTTCGGCCCATTTCTGGGCATATCCATGGATGTTTCCGGACCCGTCGGCATCACGGTCGGAAGCGTACGAGACTTCGACGCGAGAGGCCCCGATTCGGTTGTCGTTCATCGTGTTTACGATGTCATCGAGATCATCCGGGTGTACTTCCACTGTGGCCTGATTCCCGGTGATATCAATCGCACCGAGTGAATCGGGAGAGGCATCGGTCTTGCTGGCAATTGCGCCAACAATGTCCCCCGGGCCTTCGTCGTTCAATCCGTCAATTTCGATGGTTTTCTTCTGATTTGTCGTCGTCATGATTGGTTCTCCAATAATTGTGCTCGTAACAACGATTTAACGACGTAATTGTCATTCAGCATGTCCGGAGACCGTTCTACATCCCATGTCAGGAACACGAATTCCGCAATCCGGATAAACAGGACGCAGAACAAGGGGGTCCCGGAAGGAAGAACGATCTCAAGTACATCCCTCTGAGAGAAGTGAGCCTATATTATAACAACCGGCGCGCCTGTGAGCAAAAAACCACCTGGACCTCTCATTGAGAACCCGATTCTCAGGAGATGTTGCTGCGGGGGGAGAAGCATGCCCCTTGCGTCAATGTCTATTTTGCGACGGCTCACGCATACCGAACGAACAGTAAGATCCAACTCTCTACCGTCGCTTTCACGGAAAAGAACCGTTTGCAGAAGTGGCAGGGACGAATGTCGTCCGTGTGGATGTTCTATAGATGATTGCTTCCACGAAGCAAATCCAGGTGTTTGGGGGGACGCGGGGGGATAAACGGGAGCGGCTGATTGTGAGGGAGTGCGGTCACAGCTTTGGCATCGGCGTATCCCAACTCTTCCGGATCCAGAAGACCGCTGAAAACACCGCATCTTCACCGAAGCGTGTGAAACGGAGAGTTGAGTTCGTGACAGCCCATGCTGACGTTAGCTCGGCGAGGGTATTTGCTCACATAAAAACAGAATGGGGCGTTCCATGACGATCCATTTCCTCACCTTCGTTCGGAAATCCATGGATGGATCCTGAATTTAACCCCCGGTTCCCTCCGCCTTCGGCGTCGGTAACCGGGGGCTATGATTCTTTCGATTTCTCCGGGAGCTCTTTCTCCTCTGCAATCCCTCGAAACCGGTGTCCGGGTCTTGATGCACCCGTGGAACGGGCGCAGGAATCTTGGTGCGGGGTGAAACCCCGTGTGCAGACGTGAACCGATAACAAATTCGAACCCCTTGAAAAGATGACACAGAATTCCTTCCGGGACCGTGTGAAATGATAACCGCAACGGCAACCATTCGATCCCCGGGAACGGAATCCTCCCGCCAGATCAATCCGGCGGCCCCGGAACCGTTTCGTTGATGACATCGTTTCCCCCGATTCCCTTCGCCTTCGGCGTCGGTCACCGCGGTCAACGATTCGTTCGCTCCCTCCGGGCGTCCGGGTTCTGCTTCGTTTCACATCGATGAGATGTAAAATAACGTTTGATTCGATCCATTCTGTTTCTTGGGGAGTCATTACCGGCGAGGAGGGAGGGGAAACGTCCGTCCGGGTCACTCGTTTTGAAGCAGGGCTCCAGCACGATCGCATCACGGGTCTCAGCGATGTTCTTGAACGAGTTACCGTCGACATACGCCCGTTTCGCCGTCCGTGATCGAAAGACGGCAGCGAGTCATTCCAGGGTGTTTCCCGAACCAGCGGTCGATTATCCAAGCGTATAATGCTTCTTCACGTCCTGTTTGACGTGCCACTTGCAGGAGAGGCCCTGTTCGAATGTGACCAGATCGCCTTTGCCCATCGAGACGGAGCCTTCGTCCGTTTCGACAACGACGTTCCCTTTCAGAAAGTAACAGGTTTCTTCCTGATCGTAGTGCCAGTCGAACGACGATTCTTCCTTCGTCCAGATGGGCCAGTCGAACACGCCGAGTTCCTCGAGTTCCTCTTCGTCCGGAGATTCGACGGTAATGCGTGGATCGCTGTCGTCTTCTGTATGATCTGTCATGGCATATTGAAAAGAGTAGAGTTATGATTCCGGTGAAACGTTTCGGTTGGCGGCATCTTCCACCCGGTCGATTGCGGCCAGGCAGAGGTCATGCAGGTGGCCGTTGGTGGCAAGCACACCGCGGTTCTTCGTGAGTTTTCGACCGGTTGAGAAGTCGAGCGGCCGCCCGTCAAGGTCGGTGACGCTGCCGCCCGCTTCTTCGACGATGAGGGCTCCGGCGGATTGATCCCAGATGTTTTCCCGGTATGCGGGGTTTTCCACGGACAACAGGCGGAAATACATGTCCACGGCGCCGCTGGCGAGCACGGCGTATTTGGCCTGACTGTCCAGGGGCAGGGCGTCCTTCTTGATCTGGAGATCATTCATCAACTCCTGCATGAGTTCTTCGTCCGTATGATCCGACTCGTACGAGCGAACGGCGATGCCCGCCTCGGGATCGCTTGTATCACTGACCTGCAGGCGCTCCCGATCCGCTTCTTCGAATACGGGTTCACACCAGGCGCCTTCATGTCGTTCGGCGTAAAGGATAGAACCGGGGCCCGTTCGATCTTCCGTGGTGCCGTCCGTCAGGTTCGGGCATCCGAGCACACCCAGCTGGACCTCGCCGTTTTCGATGAGGGATAGAGCGATGGCATACTGATCGCCACGAAGGAATCCTTTCGTCCCGTCCACCGGATCGAGGGTCCAGTATCGATCCGCCGGATCCCCGGTTCCCTTTTCAATCCAATCACAGACGTCTTCAGGTGTTGCGCCGGGCAGGATGGATTGGGTGAAGGAGACGACCTGCTCAAGGGTCTCCCCGGCATCCGCCTTCTGAAGAGGGGCGGCCTGCTCTTCGCCGACGAGAGGGTCCTCCGGATATTCCTGCTGCAGCTCGTGAGCGATGACGGCCTGGATGGCGAAGTCCGCCACCGAGACGGGACTGCTGTCGGATTTCGTCAGCGCGTCGGCTGTCATTTCATCCTGGATTCGACGGCCGAGTTCGGAGGAGGTACGGACGACACGACGGGCAAATTGCAATTCTCCCATAGTGGGGCGTAAGATTCGGAAAAAGAGTGACATGCGCGAATGAGATATGACGTATTTTACACGTTCTAACCATTCATGACAATGTGATTCGTTGAAATACGCATGCGGATGTTGAAAAGTTTTCTGGCACCGGTTCGGGGGTTGCGGGTGCTGGTGAATCACCCGGACCTGGTTCAATACATGCTCATTCCCTGGCTCGTGACCCTGGTGTTCGTGATCGGTTCGATGGCCGTTTTTCAATTCATGCTCCCCGATGTGTTCACCTACTTCTGGGAAGTGCCCGAGGGAGAGGTGTTGTGGTGGGTGCATGCAGTCGTATCCTGGATGTTCTGGGTGGTTTTTTCCGTCCTGGCAGTTTTCATCGGGGTGCTGATCGGGCAGGTCGCCGCTGCACCCGCATATGTGTCGCTGGCGAAACAAACGCGGGAACATCTCACCGGTCGTTTACCGGATCAGGAATCCGGGTTCTATCTGGATCTGGTTCAGCCCGTCATCGGTGAATCGATCAAACTCCTGTTGTTTCTGGTTATTCAGGGATTGCTTTTGTTGCTGAATGTTCTTCCGGGTGCGGGGACGTTTTTATATGTCCTGGGATCCGGTTTGACCACGATGTTCTGGATTGCCCTGGAATTCTTCGATTACGTCCTGGATACGGAAGGGGGGTTAACGGCCGGTGAGCGGATGAAATATGTGATGGCTCATGCCTCGGTGACCATGTCATTTGCGGCCGGTATGTTTCTTATCCTTTCGATTCCGTTGATCAATATTGTTCTGGCTCCCATGGGGGTCCTCGGTGCAACCCTCGTTCATGTGGAACAGGTGAAGTCCGTCAAGCAGGGATGAAAGAAAACGTACTCCGTGATCACGATGAACCACCTGGATGGCTTACAGACGGAAGGAGGGGTCTGAAACAGTTACGAAGGATTTATCCGGAAAACCGAGGCATCTGATCGTTGTGAGAGTGCATAATCTATGAGAGGTGTTCGCAATGAATACCTCCTCCGGATGCCAGGTGCCAATGACCCGGATGTCGCGGGACGCCGGATCCGTATCAAAGCCTCAACCGTCCTGTTCTCCGAACCCCGCTCCGGTACGAGTGATAGCAGTCCTCTGTCCTTCCTTTCATCGAACCTCCGACGACGGCGGCGGGACGGATGAACGGAACGGGACGGAATCAGTGATGATTCTCGAGTTCACTTTGTCCGAATTCGAACAGGGACCATTGTTCCTGATTCCAGGTGTACAGGACGAGATCTTGAGAGTCGGTGCCCCAGCGAATTTGAACGGCGCCGTGATCGACTGTACTTACGGGGTGACTTCCCTGTTTTCGATACGCTGTCAGGAGACGATCCGACACCCGACCCTCCGCAGCGCTGATGAGCGAAAATTGCGAGTCGATATCACCAGCCAGGGGGTTTGAGGCACTGCCGCTGCCTCCGTGATGGGGAACCTGCAGAACATCGACAGCCTGGGCTGAACGTTGATGATTTCGGTACCACTGTCTCCCGCGATGATCGAGGTCGCCTGTGAAGAGAACGGAACGTCCCTCCGTTGATGCTTGGACCACAAGGCTGGTTTCGTTCGGGGTCCATGGAGTTGAGGTCGTTTCCGTTTTGAGGGAGGGGGGAGGGGCCTGAACGTTCAAAGACATCTCCCCGATTGAGGCCGTATGTCCGGCCGAAACCGTTTTGACCGGGATTCCCCGTCCCTGGAGGTGATCAATGATCGCCTGTCCTTCCGGGTTTCGATGGAAGTACGGGCTTACCCAGACCTGGTGAATGACAAACCGGTGAGAAAGTGCCCGGATTCCGGAAATGTGGTCAAGGTCCGAGTGGGAAAGAATCAGCAGATCGATCGTGGCCGTGCCCCTTCGCCAGAGGGCCGGAGCCGTGATCCACTTGCCGGGATCCGAATAACCCGTTGACCCGCAATCATAAACAATGTTGTGATGTGACCGATCGGTCAGGATGAAATTTGATCCATGACCGACGTCCAGCATGGTGAGAGAGGCACGGTCGCCGGGGGAGACGTTCGTGAAGAAACTGGACAGAAGAAGGAGGGCCATGCAGGACGATCCTCCGATCCAGATCGACCATCTTGGACGGGGAAGGCGTTGATGGAACCACCATAAGCCGAAGAAGGCCAGGTAGTACAGAAGGAGACTGAAGACATCCGGAGAAGGAAGGTAGAAATACGAGCCGGGAAGACGCGTGACAAGCGAGGAAGAGTGGATGGTTACGGACTCCAGTACACTCAACAACGATCCGCTAACGGGGAGCAGGAAGGAGATGAGCGGCAAGCCCAGTCCGGAGAGAACGGCAAGACCCAGATGAACAAAACCGGCGAAGAGCAGGACCGGGAGGAGAAGAAAAAGCAGAGGGTTTGCAATGAGTGAACCCGGGGCAAACAGGTGGAAGTGATATACAATCAACGGTCCAACCACAAACAGAACCACCGCTGTCGCGCCCACCACCGACAGGCCGTAATCAACAGCACGCCGGAGATAGCCTTTTATCCGTTCAGTCCAGAGAAACTCCCTGAGGAGACGCTGTTTCGCGGAGGTTTGTGGTTGTTTTGAAACCACGCCAAACGATCCGGACAGGAGGATCAGGCCGGCGACCGAAAGAAAGCTAAAGTGAAACCCGGGGGACAGGAGATCCAGCGGTTGAAGGAAAAGCAGAATCCAGGCGGCCAGGCCCAGTAACTGCAGGGAGCCAACGGTTCTGCGCAGCTGGATGCCCACAAGAAGTAGCATGATCATGGTGGACGCACGAATCGTTGGCAGGCGAAATCCCGTCAGCGCGAGATAGACCGTGAGGAACACGACAAGACATATCGTGCTTGCTTCCGGCGACACGCGCAACCAGCGCAGCAACAAAAATCCCCCCAGTAATAAAAACCCAACGTGCAGGCCTGAGACCGCCAGAAAATGCACGGTGCCACTTCGCTGGAGGGTCTCCTCAAGTTCGTTGTCCACCTTGCTCCGCATGCCCAGCAGAAGAGCCGGAGCCAGATCGAAGGTCTGGTGTTGAGGTTCCATCTGTTTGTGAACCCAGCTTCGAAGGGCGCTAAGATGACCGCTCAGGCAACGTTCGACCGTTGGACGGAGCTGCCAGTCCTCAACCGTCTCAATAACAATGGATCCGCCGATGTCATGTTGCTCTTTATACCACGCCCAGCTGGTTCCCCCGGGATTGGAGGACGGTTCACTTTTGCCGAGCATTCCCTCCACCTGAATGCGCATACCGGTGGAATATGGAGCGGGCTTTCGAAATGTGTAGATCTGTAGCGTGCCCGTGGCGGGACGGGTGTTTCCGCGAATGGTGATCCTGTGGACGTGAAGTGTGCCGGTGCTCCAGGGAATTTCCTTGCCGCCGGGGGTCGTCTTCGTTTTCTGTTCAACGCTGGATAGGTGACCCGTGGCGGTGAGAACGGTCTGTTCGGTCAGTTGTTCAGTACTTTTTGGGTTCGGTGCAGTTTCCATCTTGACCCGGCCGGTTCCGGTTAGGAGGACAAACAGCGTAAGGCAAATGCTGAAGAACCGGTGCAGGCCGTTCGTATGGCACAAAATCAGAAGTATGAGCAGTACCGCCAGTGAGATCAGTATGGATGCGGTTGGGGGAGAAATGTACCATCCCAGCAGGATGCCGGTACTCAGGGGCAGGAGCTGGAGCACAAGCGGGCCGGGGGGAAGCCGTCTCGTTTGCCTGTTCTGGTTCGCGCGCCTGGACTCCGGGCGTCCGATCTTCATGAGATCAACATTCAAAACGGGGGTTCACAGTTTGTTCGGATCTGCGGTGGTCAACGATTAGTCGCGCGTCCGGGTTGTCTCCGGTTCATATCCTCTGTGAATCCATTCCTGAAACCAGAACACGGCAACGGCGAGTCCCGCGCCGGCCAGGACATCGACTCCGTAGTGAAAACGGAGATACATGGTCGAGATCGCCATGCCAATGAACAGAATCAGGATCGGCCAGAACAGTTTTCGTACATAGAACCAGGAAAGCAGCACACAGATCAGGTAGACTTCCGTGTGACCGCTTGGAAACACATCGTACATTTCCATCTCCATCGTCAGGATCACGGTTCGGATCTGATCGCCGATCCAGGCACTTTCCAGCGACCCCTCCAGGATCTTCATACCGATCGCGTCCGTGCCGAGAGCATACCATGGACCCCGCGCAGGTACGATCATGTACAGCAGATAGCTTGAGATAAAGCCGAGGGTGATGCCTCCAGACATTTTCCGTAACACATTCGTACTCAGTTGCCCCTTATGCCATTTGAAAATGATGCACAGTACCAGAATCAGTGGAATCAAATAATAGGAAGCGTAGAAATAGTACATCAGTTCAGTCATGAGCGGGGAGCGGATCGGTTCAAAGTAGAACATGATATGGGTGCCAAACAGCAGCTGGTCCCAGTGGATCAGCAGCCGTTCGTACGTTCCGTCGATGTGGCGAATCGCCGGTATCAGGAAATGCAGAAGACGAAACGCGTACAGTATCGGCAAAATATAATAGGTGGTGCGAAGGACGAGGAGCCATGAGCTGCTTCCGGATTCGACCCCGCCGGCAAAGATCAAGCACATCAGGATGACGAGGCTCATTTCGAAGATCAGGTTTCCCCGCTCCGGCAGTTCACCGGGTGCGGCAGCCACCAATCCGATGAGCAGAATGAAATACAGGATAAGGTACAGGTCGGCCGGCCAGAAGTTGAGAAACGAACCTTCGACGTCTGAATTGGGAGGTGTACTCATGACTCATCCACTGCCTGTGAGATCCGTGTTTGTAGAAGGGGTAATCGTTATATGGAATAACGATTTTCATTGAAAGAGATTCAGTGGTTTGTTACATTGCTTGCCCGTACAGATCCTCTCATTTCCTCCTGTAACCGACAAATCACATGCCGAAAGTAGGTCTCTCCACCGGTGTCGAGCGGCGTGAAATCCTGCGAAAAGCAGCGAAAGCCATTCGCAGTGAAACCGCCAAACAGATCACCGCTCGTCCCGTCATCATGCCTCGTGTTTCACCGCCGGGTTCGGAGATGACCCGTACTCGGGGTGATGCCATTCGTGGCGTGCTGGAGGAGTTGATTCATTTTCACAACGATGAAATCAAGTATTTTGAGTTTGAGGAGATCATCGTCTGTGCGGAACCGGGTCAAATTGAGGGGATGGATCAGTTTTCCTCCGCTGAACGGATGAAGGAGCTTCCCATCCGGGTGGAGAACCTGTATGAACAGGGTCCCTGGGAGGAGGTTTCAATTCAGGATGCAGAAGGAAACCCGAGCACGGTGCGCGTGAACCGTCGCATCAAAGAGTCCGCGTTCCGGATTTCGATCTCGGTGCCATCATCGGATCCGGTGTTTGGTGTATACGGATCATTGCAGAACATGATTTTTGCCGTTCACCCGGCGGATCGTGCACGCTTGCAGGGGGTTCCCGAGGAGGTAGCGCTTTCCGATGATCAGGCCGTTACCTCTTCCTCCTCTCTGCTTATTCCGGATGCTGTTCAGGAAAAAGGGGTTCATCCTGATAGCTATAACTCGACGCATCGGACGCTGCAGAATCGGGTGGCGGATCATCGGGAATCGAATTCCGACGTCGGATTGCAGTACCGAACCCTTTATAAGAACCTCGCCCATCTCGCGGAGCATCTAATGCCGGATCTCGCGTTTGTCGATGGAACCTTCGTGGTGGATGGATCGGGTTCTCGACTGGAGGGGGGATTCGCACTTTCCGGAGACGATGCCGTTGCGGTCGACACGGTTCTTGCAAGCCTTCTCGGTATGGACATCGATGGGCTCGGTCACCTGCAGTACCTTCAGCAGCGCCATTTTGGATGCGCCGACGAGGGCGATATCAAAGTGGCGGTGGGAAACCCGGATGATCTGAATATCTCGTTCTCACCTCATCCGGACGAGGAACGACGATTGAGCTGGCGTCACGTACGGATCCCCGGGGAAGACGGGGAAGCGGTCGGTTACATCGCTCCTGAACAGGATGTCGAGCAGGAGGAGGAAGAGGATCAGGCATCGGCGGAAGAGGCGGAGACGGCCTCCGCCGGTCAGACGGACGAAAAGCAAACAACCTCGGATGACGAGGGGGAGGCGAGCAAGCAAGAGGAATCGACGGAGGGGGCGGAAAAAGCAGCAGCTGTGGAACCGGATGAAGACCTGGATGTAAAGGAACGGGTTCGTCGCCGGTTGATACGACGGGGGAAAATGGAAGGGGAACTTCCCGACGGGGCGACTGCTGCAGAGACCGGCACAAAAGAGACGGAGCAAGATACGACAGCGGAGTCGGAACCCGAAGGTGGTGAAGAGGAAGGGCAAAAGGACACGGAAGAGACGGAGCCTACGGACGAGGAACAGAAGGAGCAGGAGCAGGAGACGGGAGAAGCGGAACAGGAAGCGGATACAGATGAAGCATCCGCTGGATCAGAGGACACCGGGGACCGTGACGAGGGAGGTGAAACGGGCACAGTATCCGGGGCGGATGTGGTGCTTGCAGGCGATAACGTACGTGATCGGGTTCGAAACCGTCTGATCCAGCGGGGGAAAATGGAAGGGGAGTTGCCGGAAGGTGTCGAAATGCCGGAGCCGTCGGCCGATTCGGATGAGATTGAGGATGCTCCAGAAACGGCGGAGTCGGACCAGGAATCGGAGGAGGCGGCGGATGCGGGGGTTGATCAAAAAGAAGAGCAGGCGTCCGAATCAGCTGCAGAAGAAGAACGGAGTACGGAGGAAACCCCGTCTGAAGAGGCATCCGGCACGGAGGATGAGGAAGGAGAAACGACCGGCAATGTCTCCGGAGAGGAGATTGTGATGGCCGGTGACGACGTGCGGGAACGTGTACGGAATCGACTGATACAGCGAGGCAAGATGGAAGGGGAGTTGCCGGAAGGGGTCGAAGCGCCCTCAGCGTCTGATACGTCAGCGCCGGAGAAGGAGGACGAGGACGTCAGCGAAGGACAGGGTGAAGCAGATTCTGCTGAAGAGAAGCAAGAGGCGGATGAAGAGGAGAAGCCGCAAAGCGATGACGTTGCTCAGGAAGACGAGACGGGGGAAGCCGCGGAGGCGCCGGCGGCTCAGGAAGACGATCTTAGCCCGCGGGAGCGAATCGAACGCCGGCTGATCCGACGGGGCAAGATGGAAGGCGAGTTGCCGGAGGGTGTTGAAGAGGAGCCGGGAGCGGAAGAGGGAACGGAGCAAGAGACCGAATCGGCCCAATCGTCTTCTGCCGAACCGGCGGCTGACGCGGACGATGCGGACCACGTGGATGAAACCGTGGAGGTGACCACCAGTTCGGGACCGTCGCTGGAGCCCTCGGAGGATGTTCCGGATTCCGGGGAGGTCCTTCAGAACCTTTCCGGCTATCAACCGGAGGAGAAGATTCGACACCGGCTTGCGATCCGTCGAAAAGCGGTTCAGGGCTCCGCCGGTGACAACGGGAGTGCATCCGGTACGGCGGCCTCCGAAGATGCAGAGGATGCTGAGGAGGTTGAGGCCCCGGAAAACGCCGTGGAATCTGACGGCCAAACGGAGGAGGGTCAGGAAACGTCCGGAGACGAGGAGGAAGCGCAGGAATCCGAAGATGTGAGTGGCTACGAACGAGATCCCGAGGCACCATTGCGGGACCGGGTGGAGAAACGGTTGAGCGAGCGGGGGAAAATCTGAGGATGAATGCATCTACCAACCCCTGTAGGTCGGGAGCGGAGCAGGAAAATTAGATGCGGGTTCAGCCGTGAAGGCAATCCTTGTGTGCCGGTCCTGTGACGGCTGCACGGTCCGTTAATTTGATACAACAATTGGACTTTCGTAATTTGTATGCAAAAATATGATCCGGACACCGGTGTGTAAGGCGTTCTTTCACATCAGGATCCCGTGTAATTTCGTCCTAGACCTCACCTGATTAACGTAATACGGAATATCGTGGCGCAGATGACATCAGAGCTTTTTGAAAAGGGCAAACGTGCTTTTGAGAAGCAGAATTATGATTATGCGATGGATCTGTTCGGCGAAGTGGTTCAGAATCAGCCGGACAACCGTCAGGCACGGAAGTTATTACGTGAATCCGAGGTTCGAAAGGCGAGGCAGGAAGGTTTTCCACATCCGGTGCTCGCGAAGATCAGGGGGTTCATCCCCTGGATGAAGTCCAAGCTGTACAGCGATCCGGATGATGTGATTCAGGCCTGTGAGCAATATCTGAAGATCGATCCAGAGGATGTGCCCACCCGGATCAAGCTGTCAGAGGCGCTGCGTGAGAAAGGGCTGCTCGATTCCGCCATTGTGGAGTTGCGTCAGCTTGCGGAGTCAAACAATGATCTACTTGAGGTACACGAGCAACTGGCGGTGCTCTACGAAGCCGCCGGGGACTCCGATCGCTCCACCAAACATCTTCAACGGGTGAAAGAACTGGACCCGGGCAACCGAGATATCGAGGAACGCATCAAGAACACAATGGCGGAAACGACGGTCGAACGCGGGGGGTGGGACGGTGCAGAGTCAACGCAGGATCTGATCAGGGACAAACAGGAAGCGGACGAGCTCGAACGGGAATCCCGTATTCTGACGGAACCGGATGAAATTAAAGAAGCGATCGCCGATCTCAAATCCGAACTTCAGGAGCAGGATCTCATGGAAGACGAGCAGTTTGAGAAATGGAAACGGATCGGGGAGTTGTATCAAAAGATCGATGAATTTGATTCCGCCATTTCGGCGCTGGAAAAAGCGTCGGAGATCCGTCCCCAGGATGGCCAGTTGACCATGAAGATCGGGGATTTACGGCTTCGAAAGTGGGAGGAACGAATTCAAACGGTCAAACAAAAACTGGAAGAAAAACCGGATGATCAGGAACTTCAGCAGAAACTGAAAACGCTCAAGAAAAAACAGCTCAAGCAGCGTCTTAACGAGTACAAGAAACGAGTTGAAAATCATCCGACCGACATGGAGCTGCGATTCCACTACGGCCGGTACCTGCGACAGGCCGGTAAAACGGAAGAGGCAATTTCCCAGCTTCAGCAGGCGGTCAAAGATCCGAACGTAAAGGCGAAGGCATACGTCCATCTTGGTCGAAGTTTTCTGGACAACGACCATCCGGACATGGCCATCGATCAGTTCAAGAAGGGCCTTGAGGATGCTCGCTCAACGGAAGAGGAAGTGGATTTGAAATACGATTTGGCCCGGGCTTACATGGAGGATGAAAAATGGGAGGAAGCGGTTCAGAATTTCCGCGAAATTCTGGAGGAGGACTACAGTTATAAGAATGCTTCGGAGTTGTTTGAGGAGGCAAAGGAGAAGGCGGAGAAGTAATTATCGACAATTCGCTCATTTACATGATCACTTTATAGGTTGAACCTGACATTATGCCGAACAACAAATCGACGGAAAAACGTGTGCGCCAGAACGAGAAGCGACGACAGCAGAACAAAGCGCTGAAAACGCGTATCAAGACGCTGCGGAAACAGATCCAACAGGCCATCGAGGACGAAAACACGAACAAGGCCAAGGATCAGCTCAACGAGCTGTACGGTGTATGTGACCGCGCAGCGAAGAAAGGTACGATTCATACCAACAAGGCAAGCCGCATCAAGTCCCGTGTCACCCAGAAGGTTAACGAGATTCTGGAGGAGTAGGTGCCGGTTCACGATCGGCAGGGCTGCGGGCGGGAGGCAAAACGACCGGCCGGGGCACTGTTTCGGGGGCGAATACGCTGGCGTACCGTGATTTGCTGTACGATCTCAACACCTGAGGTAATTGAACCTCATCGGGCTCGCTGAGGCCGTGTTGTCGTTGAATTCAGATTGGTGAGTGCGCCGGATCAAGGGGTTTGATTAGAACGGTTTGATGTCATAGTATTCTGTCGCATTCGCTGCGGGCGGGTGGTGTATCACACGACAGGTGTTCGATCACGTTCCGAAGCTGCAGGAATTCTTGTGTGTTCACCTGTTGCCCCTGAAGCATCAATCTCGATTCGTTCATTTGCTGCACGTCTTTTTCAGATCAATAGATCGGTATTCTGACCATGAAAAGGGTGTATCGTCTCTTCTGCTCAACCATTCTTGCCGTTTTCTTTGTTACAGGTATTCAGCAGGCACTCATTGCCGCGACGAATTCGGGTGAAGGAGGGGGGGTTCATTTACCGGGAACATTCTTGCTTGTGCTCCTCGCGCCCGTCGTATCCCTTGTTTTTGCCTGGTGGTTTTACCGCTCTATGATGGAGAAATCCGAGGGCACGGAGGACATGCGGCGGATTTCGCAGCATGTCAAGGATGGAGCGCGGACGTATCTTCGTACCCAGTATCGCGTGGTGGCCATTGTTTTTGTGCTACTGATGATTGTACTGGGGATCATCGGCATTGGATTTCGCATGCAACCCACCTGGATCCCCTTTCTCTTTCTGTCCGGAGGGGTCATGTCCTGTCTGGCGGGATGGATCGGAATGATTGCCGCGACGCAGGCCAGTGCCCGGACGACGCACGCCTGTCGCTCCAGTCTGAATGAGGGACTGCGTATTTCATTTCGAAGTGGAGGCATCATGGGGCTGACCGTTGTGGGGCTGGGATTGCTTCCGATTGCTCTCTGGTTTGTGTTCCTCACTCAGGTGAACTTGCCATGGGACGGTTTGCTGGGATTGGGTATTTTCCCCCTTCCGATCACCGATCTCCAGGCGGCGACGACCGTGATGCTGCCGTACATGATGGGGGCCAGTCTGGCCGCACTTTTCGCGCGAGTGGGCGGTGGGATTTACACGAAAGCCGCCGATGTTGGGGCGGATATTGTCGGAAAAGTGGAGGAGGACATTCCGGAGGATGATCCGAGAAACCCCGGAACCATCGCCGACAACGTGGGAGACAACGTCGGGGACGTCGCTGGAATGGGGGCGGACCTTTACGAATCCTATTGTGGATCCATCCTCGCCACGATGGTTCTCGCAGTGACAGCGGGTCTTGGCATTGAGGGAGTGATCGCACCTCTGTTAATCGCTGCGCTCGGCATTGTCCTTTCGATTATTGGGATCTACCTGGTACGTACCGGTGAGGAGGCGTCCCACTCGGAGCTGATGGATAACTTGATGTTTGGCATCAACACCAGTTCCGTCCTGACGTTGCTGGCCAGCCTGGGGGTCTTTTACGTCCTTTTTTACGGACTGGGCGTTCAAGATGTGGAGTCGCTTCGGGCGGTTTACGGGGAGGCGTACGAATTTTCGGATCTCCTGCGTCTCTGGTCGCCGATTTTCGTGGGCGTGCTGGCTGCTGTTCTGATCGGATACGTGACCGGCTATTATACATCCGACCAGTACGCGCCGACGCGGGGGATTGCTCAAAGTGCGGAAACCGGCACGGCCACGGTCATCGTGGACGGTGTTGCCGTGGGAATGGCTTCCTCCGGCTGGACCCTGCTCCTGATTGTCATCGGGGTACTGATTGCCTTCACGATACCGGGCGGTTTCACTCATATTCCCATCGGCCTGTACGGGGTTGGTATTTCGGCGGTCGGAATGCTGTCGACGCTCGGGATTACGAATGCCACGGATGCGTATGGCCCGATTGCCGACAACGCCGGCGGAAACGCGGAGATGGCGGAGTTGCCTTCGGAAGTTCGTGAACGTACCGACCTGCTTGATTCTCTTGGAAACACAACTGCCGCCACCGGAAAGGGTTATGCGATCGGATCGGCGGCGATGACGGCACTGGCTCTGCTGGCTGCATACATTCAGGAGGTCCGACAGGTGCTACAGCGAACGGGCTGGGAGATGGCTGAAATGACAGCACAGGTCGGGTCCATTCCTCAATTTATCGAGTACTTTGGGGTCTCACTGATGAATCCCCGGGTTCTCCTCGGGATTATGCTGGGAGGCATGACCGTGTTCCTGTTTTCGTCGATGACCATGCGTGCGGTGAATGAAGCAGCCGGGGAGATGATCAAGGAAATCAGACAGCAGTTCCAGGATCACCCGGAAATACTGGAAGGCACGAAGACACCGGAGTATAACCGGCCGATTGAAATTTCCACTCTTGCCGCTCAGTGGCAGATGATTCCTCCCACATTGATTGCCATTTTTGTGCCGGTTCTCACGTCGATATTCCTGGGAGTCGGAGGCATCATGGGCCTGCTCACCGGGACGATTTCGACCGGATTCCTCGTCGCGATTATGATGGCGAATTCGGGTGGGGCGTGGGACAACGCCAAGAAATACATCGAAACCGGTCATTTCGGTGGGAAAAATTCACCGGCTCATGATTCCTCGATTGTCGGGGATACGGTTGGTGACCCGTTCAAAGATACCACAGGACCGTCCATCAATATCCTGATCAAACTGATGTCCATCGTGTCCGTCATCTTTGCCTGGGCGGCTTATGCCTGGGGTGAAGAAGGCATCATTACCCTGATGCAGATGCACTGGCCCGGATAGGACCCCACTCCGGAGATGGCCATTCTTTCATGTGAGGGTAAAGTATGATTGAATGGTGCTTCTTCAAGATACCACTTCAGCGGATGGGCCGATTTTTCATGGCGTGTACACTGTGACGAAGTGTGAATTCAGGACGCATCGATTGATGGCAGACGAAGGTGTTCAGTCTTCATCCTCTGGACCACTTCCGCACCTGTTGAATCGATGAACAGATGTAGTTCGACCGTTCCGCACACCTCTTCCTCCCTTTACCCAACTCTGGAATGACAAATCAGGAGATTGATGAACGAACTCGGGAGATGGCTCCTCGTATGGCTCGGTTACTCGAGGAAAAGAAAGCAGAAAATCCCGTCATTATTGAAGTTCGGGAATTATTGCCGGTTTGTGATTATTTTATCATCGCGACCGGGCGCAACAAGCAGCACCTCGAAGCGTTGAGCAAGCAGGTTGAGGACATGATGTCGTCGGTGCCGGAGATGGAATGCACCGGAAAGGAAGGGCTCGATGAAGGGTTATGGGTGCTACTGGATTACGGGTCCATTATCGTTCATCTTTTCCAGGAACATGTGCGGGAGTATTATCGTATCGAGGGCCTCTGGGCCGATGCACCGAGATTGAATTATCAGTCAGACGAATGAAGGTCCTCTACCGGTTGCTGGTGGCCGTTAACCTGGTGCTCTTCGCATTCAGTATTGTTGTGGGCATCGTTCTGGGAGCGATGGAGCCTTCTCCCCTTGGACTGTATGGTCTTCATTTTAAGCTGTCCCTCGGAGCCTCTGTCATGACGCTGTTCATTCATTCCATCGTCATGATCTATTTTATCGTGACGCACAAAGCCGTAAAGGAAGGGTTGGACCTGCGTGATCTGACGGAGAACGACTACCGGCCACGCATGCGAGAGTTGAAGATGGAAACCATTCCCTGGACCACGCTCGGGATGCTTATCATGATCGGGGCCACGATCGTGGGGGGGGCGGTGGATACCGACCACCTACCGCGCTGGACGCACAGCACAAGTGCAATTCTTGCCATTGGGATCAACGTGTACCTGTTCTGGATGACGTACGAGAAACTCATTGTGAACACGAAGCTTCTGCATGAGGCCAACGACGAGATGCTGGAATACGATGATCGTCAGGATCAGAACGCTGCCCGGCAGCAAACGGGAGACGGCGGTGAATAGGATGGGGCTCCAGTCCCCTCTTATTCGGAAGCGGTCCGGGACATTGATGGATCACGGGATCGATCCCGATACCAGCACCAGACCAAGAACACAGCGGCTCCCACGAGCATGAAGACACTGATCAACTGGGAGATACGAAGTGCATAGACCGGATTACCAACGCCCGACTGCACCTGAGGAAGTCCAGTGAGCTGCATGAGTTCCGGGATCGGGGAGAACGAGAAGACGGCTACTTTATCCCCTCGGAAGAATTCAACGGTGAAGCGATGAATGCTATACAGGATGAGCATCATGCCGAACGACCAGCCCGGGATGATCCGTTTTGCACGACTCATCTTTCGTCCGATCCACTCAAAGGTGAGCAGCAGGAGAAAGCAGAGAAATACCCCGGCGGACATGTAGATCTGGGCCGGGTGTACCCAGGTGGAGAATTCCGCTCCCTGTTCAATGATTCCGGAACGAATCTGGTACTGTGTGATCATGGCCTCCCGAGGAAAGCGTATGGCCAGCGGAAACGACTCGGAAACTTGTCTCCCAAAGTCATCACCGGCAAGCAAGCATCCCCACCTCGCGATGGACTGGGCAAGGAGTAAGGGAGCGGCAAACACGTCAGCGGTGTTCAGCACGGAGAATCCGTGCCAGTAGATGAAACTCGCCCCTCCGAGAATCCCACCGAACAGCCCGCCGTAAAAGACAATTCCCCCCTGCCAGATCTTCAGAAAGGAAAACGGATCCAGTTGTCCGGGGGATGTATACTGTTCAAGGTGAAGGTACACGTAAACGGATCGGGATACCAGAACGGACAGGATGAGACCGGCGATGGTAAGGTATACAAGGGGGAGGGCAGAAGCTTCTGCCGTGGACGAGTGGTTCTGTTCCGGTTCGCGATCCGAATCCGGGGGAGGATCGGAGTGACCGTCGGTTGATTCCTCCAGCGTTTGATAGCCGAAATATACCATGAACGGAAGGACAAAACCGAGGAGCGCACCCGCGAGGCTGAATCCACCGTCCCAGACGTGGAACAGCGACCAGTTAAACGTATCCACATTCTCCAGGACGAAGAAAATCCGTGCACCGAGAATTCCGGAAATCAGGCAAACGATGCCCAGGTCAAGGATGAAGGGCCTGGGGAGGGCTTCATCACGGGACCGCCAGATGGCCAGCGATATCCCGATGACAAAAGACAGCATGGCCATGACCCCGAACCCACGGATTTGCAGACCAAGCAAAGGGATCTCGAACAGGACAACTTGCAACGGGATCTCCAGAAAAAATTACAGAGTCAAATGATGTAGATACATTTCACTGATGATGGTTTGTGGTAGAACGAGTCGTGGGGGCGACACGCACGCCCGGAATTTATCGGAACGTTCAGGTGCCCTATGAATAACGGATCGAGACCGACGATCATTCCATGGAATCATGAATCGTCCCACGCTTCACGGGCCCGTCTCATGACTTCCGCAACCGTGCAGTCGTTTTCCTGAGCGCGCTTCTGGCAGTCGTCAAATTCAGGGCTTACTCGTTTGGCTCCGTTTAGATCGCCGATTTTCACCCGGACGGTTCCGTAGATCGTCTCCACTTCTTCCACCGACCGCGGGAGAACCGTGCGGTTTTTCATGCTGGTTCGAATGCCGAGGGTGGTTGTTTCTTCAAACAAGACTCTGGATAAGACGGATTGATCTTCCGGGTTACAAAGCACAGTCAGAAGATGACCGGGACGGTTTTTTTTCATGGTTACCGGTGTGACAAACACATCCAGAGCTCCGTTTTCCAGCAGTTGTTCCATTGTATGAGAAATCATTTCAGGCGTGGAATCATCCAGGTTGGTTTGCATCTCACACACTCGCTGTGTGGATATGCTTCCCGTTGCATCGGCTTCGATGGAGCTGGCGGAGCCAAGAACGGCGCGCAGAAGGTTCGAGCGATCCGGAAGTTCTTTTGTCCCCGCACCGTATCCGATCGAGGACACTTGCATGTCCGGAATCCCGCCGGTTTGTTCTCCCAGGGTCGTGAGAAGGGCCGCTCCGGTCGGGGTGGTTATTTCTTCGTCCAGACCGGAGTCGTACACGTTGACATCCGTTAGCAGGTTCAGTACGGCCGGCGCGGGAAGTGGGAGTCGTCCGTGATGACTGTCGAGCCAGCCGCTCGAAACGGGCACGTCCGAATAGTACACCTGGTCAACCCCCAGATTGTCAAGGCAAACCGTTGTGCCGACGAGGTCGACCAGGAGGTCGAAGCCGGCCACTTCGTGAAAATGCACATCTTCAAGTTCACAACCGTGATATTCCGCTTCAACTTCCGCGAGCCGATCGAGAGCCGAGATGGCCGGGTTTTTCACATGGTTCGGTAGCGAGGCATCGGAGATGATATCGCGGATTTTCGGATAATCATGAGGCAGTGAAGTATCCGGGGGGTCGATCCGCAAATGAAGGCCGGCGGCACCGTGGCGATCCACATGTTCGAATGAGAGGGTGGCTGTCCCTCGGGTCAAGGTGTTGATCCGATCGTTTAACACGGTACGATCCGCACCGGCATCCACCAGCGCCGAGATCGTCATGTCCCCGGCAATACCTGAGTAACAATCAAGGTACAGTATGTTTCGCATGTCCGGCATGGCGACTGAGTTGGAGAACGCAATTTCACGATTGGTGTCGTTATAACAGGATTGACGGCGGAGTTGAAGGTCTTGAACTGACAGATCGTTTGACATATTTTGTAGGCACGCTTAAGAATCAGGTGTTGTTTGTCGTGTCAGTACCACCCCACGCCTTCTTTTTTGCTGGATTTACATACCTTTAGCGATGGCAGATGTCATTTTTGGTGATGATTGGACAAGTGACCTTCCGGGCCCGGAGAACATCGAGTGGGAAGATATTGAAGAACAGGTTGAGGAGGAGGTCATCGACGCTTCCGACGATGAGTCGGCAGCTGAGGAAGAGGACCTCTCCGGCATCATGCTGACTCACGTACCAACGAATCTATCAGCGTCGGCAGACGAGTACAGGACGAAAAGTGAAAACCGAGAACTGGCCCGTGATCGGCTGATGGAACGGATATTGAAACGAATGCGCGAGCTCGAAGAAGAGGAGGAAGACGTGTATCCGGATTCGGAGCAGATGGACGGCTTTGATCAACGGGGAGGAGATGCGGAGGATCGCTGGACGCCACCTGATCCGGATGATCCTCCCTGGAGCGAAGAGGGTGAACTTCCGTAACAAGATCCGATGCCCCTGACCCCCCGACAGCTTGAGGTTCTCGATTTTATCGTGGACTTTGTCCGAGATCACCGATACGCGCCGACCCTGCGGGAAATGGCGGACGAATTTGACCTGAGCCGGGTGACCGTCCTCCAGCATGTGAAAGCACTGGAAGAAAAAGGTTATCTTGACCGGGAGCCAAATCAGGCACGAGGGATCACCGTCACAAAACAGGTGGACGTGCCGGAGTCCTCAAACGGAACGGAGGAGATGCAGGTGCGTGACCGTTCCCTGTCAACTTCCTACCGTTCCGATGAGGAGGATCGAGCAACCGAAGCCACCGCTGGGCATGTGCTACCGCTTATTGGCCACCTGTCCGACCAGGCATCGGTTCGGCTCCGGGAGAAACCCGTTTATTTCTCGTTGGACGAGCTGATCCCCTCCGGTGAAGACGTTTTTTTGCTTGAGGTCCGTTCTGATCAACTGGCAGATTGTGGTATTCTCAATGGGGATACCCTTGTGGTGGATCGGAGCAGGTCAGGGAGTGAGGGAGATCTTGTCGTGGTCGAGTACGACGACGAGGTGGGAATTTTTAAACGAAAGGAGGAGCGTACGGCCTCAGAACTTGAGCCCCTCCTCGAGGGAGTGGAGGACAATTTGAACGCCGGGGCCCAGGAGATCCACGTGAAGGGGACCGTGACCGGTGTCGTTCGAGAATACCATGACTGATCGGCCAAACGCATCACGCATGTACATTATCAATTCGGGTTTGCAGCAGACCACAAATGGAACACGAAGTTTGTAGAGCGAAAATTAGCCATCTGACGGTGACGGAGACGGAGGTGGATTACATTGAGGGCAGCCTTACGGTCGACAAGGAGTTGCTCGATGAAGCAGGGCTTTATCCGTATGAACGAGTTCTGGTGATCAATACAAATTCCGGTGACCGGTTCGAAACATATCTGATTGCCGGAGAGGAAGGAAAGCGAAATGTCTGTTTGAATGGGGGGACCGCGAGACTGGGGCTCGTTGGGGATGAATTGATCGTTCTCTGTTTCGCAAGGGTCTCCCGGGAGGAGATCGAGGGATTTGAGCCGGCCATTTACAAAGCCGGGAAAAACAATGAACTGACACGAAAAAAATAGTCGTGTCATGGAGCGTTCATTGATCATCACAATGACGGTTGCTCACGTGCTTTTCCGATTTCTGTACCTGTTTTACATCGGTGGAGTACTTCGAAAGCGGACGAAGCAGGGACGCAAAACGACAAAGCTCTCCGATTGGATCCAATTCAAAGAACGAGCGTCCTTCATTCTCCACCTTGATGTTGACTTCTTTCTAATGGTTACGGTTCTGACATCATGCTGGGGAATACCGGACTCCATCTGGAGCAGTGCCGGACTGTCGAATGGGGTGTGGATCGGCATGGGCACTCTCTTTCTTTTGGTGGGAGGCTATGCAAAGTGGGACGCGTATCGAATCGTGGGTGATCGGGGCTGGTTCTGGTACAATTTCTTCTGTGCTCCGGAAGAGGCCGATTACGAACGAGAGGGCATTTACAAGTGGTTCGATAATCCGATGTACGGCGTCGGTTATCTCACACTCATCGGATTTGCGCTGTTTCTGCTTTCGTCATGGGGGCTTGCACTGGCCGTGTTTGACTGGGTCATGATCTGGATTTTCTATTATACCTGCGAGCGACCGCACACGGAACAGGTACTCAAGTAACGTTTCTCGTCCCCTCTGAACGTGTTCCGCTCTCTGGGTCTGCTGTGAGCGGTTTGCTGAGCATCCGGTGATCATTCGGTCTTCTACGAACGTTCGTTCCCAGCCATGCTCGAATAGGAGAGTTGTCACAGCCTCTGGTGGAGTTCCGGGCTGTTGAGAGTCACTTCGTTGCAGCAGTGCACGATCATGAAACTGAGCATCATCATCCCCGCTCTGAACGAAGCGGATTGTATTGATCGGACGCTTGACTCCACGCAGAAGGGGGTGTGTCATGAGCGAATTGTCGTGGATGGGGGAAGTGATGATGGCACCCGGGCCATCGTCCGGGAGCGGAACGTGAAACTGATTACGTCCCCTCCCGGACGGGGGATTCAATTACAGCGTGGTCTGGTCGAGTCGACGGGCGATACACTGTTGTTCCTTCATGGGGATTCGATATTGCCATCCGGTTATCATCTTCATGTGGAGCGGGTTCTCTCGGCTTCTGATGCGTCTGCGGGCGCATTTCAGCTTTCGATTCGAGGGGGGCCCACCGGTACCGGGATCATCGAACGGATTGTACAGTTTCGTTCCCGGGTACTGCAGATGCCGTACGGAGATCAAGCGTTATTCGCCCGGCGCCGTGCACTTGATCGTGTGGGCGGTATACCGCAGGAGCCCATTATGGAGGACGTGTTGCTGGTGCAGCGGCTCAAGCAGCTCGGACGCATCGGGCTGGCGGAGGAATCTGTCCGGACCTCCGGTCGCCGCTGGCGGGAAAAAGGCGTTCTCATCAACACGATACAGAATCAGATCACATTTATCGCGTTTCAGCTTGGTGTTTCCCCTGAGACCCTCTGGTCCCTGTACCACGGATAACGCTATGGGGCCTGCACAGAAGAGGATCAGACAATGAGCCTCCCCGCTTCACACAGCATCCGTCGTCTTTGACAACGGCTGACACCTCGTGCACTTATTTACATTAATCCTCGCTTGAAGTATAATAAACACGCTTCTTCACCGGGTCCGGTTGTGCCGATCTGGATGCAAACTCTGTTGTATGTGTTTGGGCGCATCAGCGTGTAAGCCACCATCTGAACCGTTGGTTGTTATCGACACGCTGCAAGCCCACAACCACCCCGATCGATGAAATTACTACATCCCCTGCAGGTTGGTCATCCGCCTGTACATTTCATGTAAACCGTATGGGAGATCCCCATGAAACTTGAACAGTTAAATGTTGGACCTGCGTTGTTTCTGGTTGGATATCATCTGGCCTTGTTCGTTCTACTACCGATCTATTTGTGGAATTCCGTGCCGGCGATAGGGATTCTTGCCCTGTCCGTCGGTTTGTTTTTCCTTTCCGGGTTCAGCATAACCGCCGGTTATCACCGGTACTATGCCCACCGGGCCTACGAACCAAGCTGGCCGGTGGAGTGGTTCATGATGTTTTTTGGTACGCTGGCCGTGGAAGGAAGTGTGCTGGAATGGGCTCACGACCACCGCAACCATCATAAGTTTGTCGATACGGAAAAGGATCCGTATAACATCAAGGATGGCTTCTGGCACGCTCACATTCTCTGGATGTTTGAAACACAGGACCGTGATTTTGACGATGTGGTTCCCGATCTGCAGGAAAACCCGCTGCTCCGTTTCCAGCATAAACACTACAGCTGGTTGTCGATGGGGTTGAATGGAGCTGTGACCGTTGGGGCCGGGTTGTTCTGGGCCGATCTGTTTGGGGCACTTGTGTTTGTGTTTCTGGCCCGCCTGTTTCTGCTGCATCATGCCACGTGGTTCATTAACTCCCTGGCTCATACCTGGGGTGTCAAACCGTTTTCCCGTGAGCAAACCGCCGTCAATAATTTCATTATCTCCATTCTGACCTTCGGTGAGGGATATCACAATTATCACCATACCTTCGCAAGCGACTATCGCAACGGCGTGTGGTGGTATCAGTTTGATCCCACGAAGATCATCATCTGGGCCCTCAGCAAAGTGGGTCTGGCTCGTAATCTGAACCGTGTCAACCGGGCAACCATTCAGAAGCGGATGATCGATGAGGATCGCAAAATGATGCTCAAATGCCTTGAGACCACGGATGAAGAGGAAACTGAAGACCTGCGGCAAAGGGTCATTTCCCTGTATGATTCCCTGAAAGAAAGGCTGCAGGAAATCAAAGAGATCAAGGACAACCAGCGTATCAACGACCTCAAACAGAAGATCAGTCAGGACTGGAGCCGCTGGACGGAGCTGTGTGAGAAAGTGCTATCGATGAAACCTGATTCCGTGCACGTGCATTGAGCTTTCTCGACCGAATTCGGCCGAAAATCGAGGAACAGGTGGCGGAGAGAAAGCAGAAACGCCCCGCCGGCTCAATCCGACCAGAGGTCGAAAAGGGAGATCATCTGTTTCGTGATGCGATCAAGGAGCCGGATCGCATTTCCCTGATTGCGGAATTTAAACGCAGTTCTCCGTCGAGGGGTGACATTGACTCGGAAGCATCCCTTTCCACCTACGCCCGGCTTTATCAACAGTACGCTGATGCGATTTCCATTCTGACCGAACCGGCGCATTTCGGTGGGCGCCCGGAGCTTCTGGAGGAGGCCCGGTCCTATACAAGTCGACCCCTGCTCCGGAAGGATTTTGTCATCGATTCGTACCAGATTCTGGAAGCCCGCTATTTCGGGGCGGACGCGGTGCTTTTGATCGAAGAGATGCTGACGGATGAGGAGCTCGGGTCCTTTATCCAACAGATCGATGAGCTTGGCATGGATGCCCTTGTGGAATGTCATGACCGAAGGGGATTACGCCGGGTGATTGATGCGGGGGCGGAGGTGATTGGAATCAATAACCGGGATCTGGAAAGCCTGGAAGTGGATCCGTCCAATACCCATCGGCTGCTGGACACCCTTTCGGAGGCGGAACGAGAACGGTGTCTGTTCGTTGCCGAATCGGGTCTGTATTCACGATCCGACGTTCTCGCGGTCGAGGGGATGGCCGATGCGGTACTGATCGGCTCCGCTATCATGTCTTCGCCGGTTCCCGAAGTGAAACTGAAGGAACTGACGGGTGAGCCCCTGGTCAAGTTCTGTGGGATCACCAGCGAAGAGGATGCCAGCCGGGCTCTGGAGGCCGGAGCGGATCTGATTGGTCTCAATTTTTACGATCCGAGTCCCCGGGCTCTCGATCCGGGGAAGGCGGCAACAATAGCCCACCATGTGCGAGGGCGAGCACTGGTTGTGGGGGTGTTTGTCAACGCAGATCCGAACGACGTCGAGCAGGTGCATGAATGGGTGGGGCTGGACGTCATTCAGTGTTCGGGTGAGGAGACCCCCGAACAGATCGAACGATTGCAGGAGATCGGTTTGCCGGTGATGGACGCCAAGCAGGTGAAGGACGAGGAAAGCATCGAGGAGCTGATGCAATCCCCTGCAGAATATCGGATGGTCGATGCGTTTGACGAAGAGGTGTACGGCGGATCGGGCAAGCGATTGAACGATGCTCTGGTTGAGCAGTCCGACGTCGATGCCCGGGAGCTTGTGGCTGCAGGGGGACTGACGCCGGATAACGTGGAGGAGGTGCTTGAGCGTCTTGATCCGTTGATGGTGGACGTCTGTTCCGGCATCGAAGAGGAACCGGGCATCAAGAACCCGGAGGCCATGAAGGCGTTCTCAAATGCGGTCAAGTTCGGACGGCGAAGGACATGAATCCATCTCGGATTCACTTCGGGATATGGGGGATAGATGAGCTCCCACAGAATGGTGGGATCTGGATGGGGCTGTACATTTCCATGGACGGATTCCTCATCTGGCTGATGCCGGTTAGAGACCGAGGATCCACACCGCAAGCGAGAAGTAGATCACCAGGCCGGTCGTATCCACCAGGGTTGTGATAAGGGGGGCGGAGATCACGGTGGGATCGATACCGATTTTATCAGCAAGGATCGGGACAATTCCCGCAACGACATTGGACCACGTGCAAATGACCGGAAGCGTGAGGGCCACCACCAGGGAAACGGAGGAGGAGGCGCCCCAGAACAGGGTCACAAACAGGTACCCGAGCGCGCCAAGGACGGAACCGACGAGCAGACCGATCATGCATTCACGGTACATGACACGAAACATGTCTTCCCATTGGACCTCGTGCAACGCCAGGGCACGAATGATGGTGGAAACAGATTGGGCTCCGGCATTCCCTCCTGTTCCGATTAACAGCGGAATGAAGAAGGAGAGGATGAGAACCTGGTTGAGTTGATTTTCGAACGCCCCGATGACGGAACTGGTCAGTGTTCCTCCGATAAACAGCAGAAGCAACCACACCACCCGCTTTCGTGAAATCGCAAACACGGAGAGATCAAAATACGGTTTCTCAAGTGGTTCGGATCCCCCGAGCCGGTGAAAGTCGTCACTGGCTTCCTCTTCCGCAATGGCCATCAGATCGTCAAGGGTAACGATTCCAACGAGTTTGCCCGCCGAATCCACGGCGGGGATGCCCCGGAGATCGTATTTTTCCGCGACCCGAACTGCCGTTTCCTGATCCTCCTTCGCGCGGATGGAGACGAAGGTGTGATCCATGAGGTCCAACAGAATGCGTTCGGGATCCGCCCGAAAGATACGGCGAAGGGGGAGATCATCCAGCAATTGGCGCTCACGATCCGTCACATAGATGGAGGAAATACTTTCCACGGACCGATCAAGGTTACGAATATATTCAATGGTTCGCTCCACCGTCCAGTCCGGCCGAACCGTGACGAAATCCGTCGTCATAACCCGTCCCACACTTTGTTCCGGATAGCCAAGCAATTCCCGGCATTCTTCCCGGTCCGCGTCGTCGAGCAACTGAAGTGCTTTTTCCGTGATCTCCGCCGGTAGTTCTTCCAGGAGAGCCGTTCGTTCATCCGGAGCGAGCTGGTTGATCAGACGCCGCGTATCCTGATCGGTGAGTTCCCGGAATAGTCGATTCTGTTCGTCCGTCGATAGTTGTCCGAAGAGGGCGGATTGAGTGGTGCTGGGGAGGGTTCGAAAGAGCAGAACTCGATCCTCCCGGTCTAGCGACCGGAGAAGGTCCACGAGGA
>CAZQNZ010000010.1:0-2264 GCA_964594615.1 uncultured Planctomycetia bacterium | reverse complement strand
GATCCGGAGGATCTGATGTATCTGGTGTCGCAGCGAGTCAAACAACGTGATCCGGCAGCAATCGATGAACTGCTTGTTCAGATCGAAGAGATTCCCATTTAGTGCGCGTGTTCTCTTTCGCCGCTCGAAATCGCATTCGACCGGCGTCTGGTTGCGTGAGGGAATAAAAGAGTCCGACAACCGATCGTTCACTTGTATAAGATTCGAGACCGTTGCTGTGAGGGACCAAGCGTGAAACAGTCCGTGCTGGCTGTGATCGTCACTATGTGTCTGAGCACCCCGCTGAAGGCCGACTGGGTGCATTTAAAGAATGGTTCAAAAATTCAGGGCAAGGTGATCAAGCGATCGGATGGGAAAGTGCACCTCGATCTGCCAGATGGCACACTGCGGATCCGGACCGCGCGCATTGAACGAATAGAGAAGGAAGGGGAGACCCGTTACAAACTTAATCAGGCCCGACGAAAGCGGGATTTCGGGGCATACGACGATGCGCTCACGTTTCTGCAGGACCTCCTGGACGAGCGTCCGTCGGCGAACAACATTCGAAAGGAGTACAAGACCACACTGGAGTCGGCGGCGAAATCAGCATTCCGGAACAACCGGATTTCCCGGGCCCGCGACCTTGTTCATCGTGGTCTTGATCGTTTTCCAGATGACCGTTCCCTCCGAAAACTGGAGCGGCAACTCGAGAATCACCAACAAAAAACTCAAAAACTACTGCAGAAGGCGAAGCAACATCAGCAAGCACAGAACCCGGAGCGAGCCATCGATCTGTACAAACGTGTACTTGATCGATCCCCCGGCCGGATGGAGCGGTTGAGTGACCGCCTCGCCGGGGCGTATGCCGATGCCGGCAGGGAGGCCTATCGGAACAAGCAGTTCGATCGGGCGATTTCCCGGTTTGAATCGTGTGTTGAGTACGATCCCGAGCGCGTCACCGAGGTGAAACCGATCTGGGTCCGCGCCGTGCTTCAGCGATCAAGCCAGTTCCTGCAAAAGCAGGAAATCGACAGCGCCCAATCCCTACTTGAGCGACATCTGGATATATTTCCCGCGGACCGCCGTCTCACGTTTCAGATGGGGCGGAGTCAGCAACTTGCCGGTCAGGTGAAGGAGGCCATACAGACCTATGCTTCCATCCTGAACAGACGCGTATCTCCGGGCTCCGCCGATGTACGAACACTGCAGAAGCAGGCGGCTCAGGTAGCAGACCTGAAGCTTGAGCGACCACCGGATCATCGTTACGACGAGGTGCTTGAGGGGGACTGGCGGACCGTTGAAACGGAGCATTTCAAAATTTTCCATCGCAACAATCAGGTTGCTGAGCGGGCGGAGGCGCTGGTCGAACATTATTACCGTCGAATCCGGGAGGAGGTCCGGCATCCATCGCTTGACCGGGACGTGCTCTGTGAGGTATACATCTACCCGAGCCGATCGAAGTACCGCGAGCAGGGACAATTGCCGGACTGGAGTGCCGGAGAAACGCAAGTAGTTCGATCCGGAAAGAAACGGACGCAGCGTATTCTAACGTATCAGAACGCACCGCAGCTGTTCAGTTCCGTACTGCCGCATGAAATTGGTCACGTCATGTTCCATCGGATGATGCAATTTCGCCCGGTCCCGCAGTGGCTGGAAGAGGGTGTGGCTGTGCGCTTCGAACATGCCTACGCCCGGCGTCATTACCTCAGACAGGTGCGGTCGGATCGATCGAATGGCCGGCTGATGGAACTGGAACAGTTGATGACGATGAACCGGTATCCGGAGCAAGATCAGGAACGAAACCGTTTCTACGCTCAGTCCTACAGTTTGGTACGTTTTCTCCTGGCTCAAGGCGGCTGGAGGAACCTGATTCGTCTTGGCCGCAGGTTACCGGCTTCCACGCCACAGAAGCAACTGGAGGACATCTACGGATTCTCATCCCTGTCCGACGTCCGGACGGCCTGGTTGAAGCAGGTGAGTTCGGATTAAACTGACGTTCCCTCTCCCGAAAAGCCATTTTGTTCTATGACAGGGGGAATGCCCCCCCATACTAGAGAGGAATCAAAGGGCCGAGGAGGGTCGTGCAGATTCTTCGGAACACCAACTTTTTTTGTCGTCTCAGACTCTGAAATCCAGATGGCGTTCTCCTTGTGTTGAGGCGACTTCGGGGCGAGGATGCACATGAGCTGATGGTTCTCGTGTCCGGTCCTGTACAGGAGCCGCCCCCGTACCGGGGGCTCGGGTTTACGAGTGGCTTCCGTCCGTCCCCCGGATTCCAATCACTG
>CAZQNZ010000009.1:12143-38633 GCA_964594615.1 uncultured Planctomycetia bacterium | reverse complement strand
GGTGCGTTAAGGTAGGGCACCACATCGGGAGCCTTCTTAGGGAGGCGGGGCTATATACGTTTTACGTAACTACGATTCGTCACCTTCGTCACTGACAAGTTCCGAGACGCGCTCTTCGGACCAGTCGTATTTGTCCTGAAATTTTTCGACGCGCCCTTCACTATCAACATATTTCTGCTGACCTGTGTAAAATGGATGGCAATCAGAGCATATTTCCACCTTCATACGATCTTCCGTGGAGTAAATGGTAAACTCATTACCACATCCACAGACAATGTCCGTTTCCTGTAAATTTGGATGAATACCTTGTTTCATGCCAGGCCAGCAACCATCGAATTCAACAATTATTAAGCGAGTGAATGATATTATACTGATCTTAAGTTGGATGTCAAACGGGTGTTTTCGTTTCTTGTTTTCAGAAAGCTAAATCTTATTGGTAACGGCACATTGATGATGCTAAAATGCTTCGCCCTATGGCAAAAATAGAACTAGAGGATTATACCATCAATGGACGGTCCATATCCACGATCGAGACGTGGATTCAGATCCCGGAACTCAATGTCTGTTTTGACATCGGGAAAGGACCACGAAAAGTGTCCGGCACGGACAATGTACTCATATCGCACTTTCACCAGGACCATGCGCTTGGAATTACCAAGCACATTGCAACACGCAATCTGCTTCAGATTGATCCGCCCCGGGTGTTTGTTCCCCAGGAATCCACACAGGACGTCCACCGTTTGATGTCCGTCTGGGAGGATCTTGAAGAGCGACGGCTCGATTATAAACTGCAGGGCGTTCAGGACGGGGATGAGTTTCAGCTCCGTAAAAATCTGAAAGTTCGGGCTTTTAAGGTGGACCACTCCATTACATCGTACGGATATACGATTATCGAGGAACGTCAAAAATTACGGCAGCAATATCTTGATCTCGACGGAGAAGAAATTGTTGAACTAAAGGAACAGGGGGAGGATCTGTTCTATAACCTTGAGTTGCCGCTGGTGACGTATACGGGCGATTCAAGACCGAACGTGTTAGATCGGCATGAATTTATACAGAAGAGCCGGGTACTGATTACGGAATCGACTTTTCTGAAGGAAGGAGACCGTGCGCTTGCGAAACAACGGTCACATACGCATCTTCAGGACTTAATTGAACGGAAAGATCAGTTGCAGAACAATTACATCGTACTGGTACATTTCAGTGCTCGATATACACGGCGAGAAGTGTTTGAGAACATACAAGAACAGGTGCCGGAGGACATGCAAGATCGCATTCGGGTGCTCGCGTGATCGTTACGATTGCGCCCCATGATCCTGATCACGCCGACGGATTTCATTCCACAGGGAAATAAGCTCCTCCCGATCCGCGTTGTCGATGTCCCGGTCCTCTTCATTCAGGTTCTGTTCAATGTACGTGAATCGCCGAATAAACTTGTCATTCCCTTTTTGCAGGGCCTCTTCCGGATCGAGATTTAGATGTCGGCCGAGGTTGACACAGGCAAACAGCAGATCGCCGAATTCTCTAAACACCTCTTCCTTTCGCCCTTCGTTTATTTCCCGTTCAAGCTCACTCAGTTCTTCTTTCACTTTATCGAGAGCCGGTTCCGCATGGTTCCAGTCAAATCCGGAGGAGGCCGCTTTCTGGGTCAGGCGGTAACCACGAAGCAATGCGGGAAGTTCGTCAGGAACTCCGGATAGCACGACACTTTCTCCCGAGTCGGAAGCATCATCGCGTTCGGATCGCTTGACTTCTTCCCATTGCGAAACGCCCTCTTCCGGATCTTCGGCCGTTTCATCTTCAAACACATGAGGGTGACGCCGTACAAGTTTTTCCGAAATTGTCTTAATGACGCCTTTCAGCGATATTTCCCGATTTTCTCCATACAGTTCAGTCAAAAAAACCACCTGATAAAACAGGTCCCCCAGCTCTTCTCGTATCCTGTCGTCCTCATCCTGATCGATCGCTTCGCGAACTTCATACGTTTCCTCGATCATCTGGGATTTTACATCTTCCGGTTCCCGAGAACGGTCCCATGGACATCCATCCGGTCCGAGTAATTTTTTCGTGATGTCAACGAGATCTGCCAGTTCCTCAGCAGCGGTCATCGGATTGGGTAGGTAAATTTCGAATATGTCACATGTGCGAGGTCGCACATTATAAACCGTTTTTTGGGTGGTGTGAAACCGGAGTCTTCTCAGAGGAAGGACATGGTCCTTTTTCAGTCGGCAACGAAAATGGTAGATGCCGCCCTGGCTGGTAGATGTCGGTTCAAGGAGACGACTTCAGGGCACTCATTGCAATTGACATTCTCTGGTAACTGAATTTAGATATGTACGTGTCTAACAATCGGCAGGGCGAACCTGGAGGTAAATTGCTATGGGCGCTACTCACCGATTACCATTCCACCATTTGATCCCTCTCTCTTATTTTTGAGACATTCCCGTGAAAAAGCGCTTGCTGACCATATTTGGCTTGTTTTTTGGTCTGACCCTGTTTGCGGGGATGGTATATATCTCAGGACCAAAGCAGTGCCTGGAGGCACTTCAGCAGGCCGGCTTCCTTTGTTTTTTGAGCTTCTTTGCACTTCTATCGTTACAGATTCTATTTTTTACCCTGGGGTGGCAGGCCCTCCTTCGCGGTGCCGGTTATCAGCCTCCACTGTACTGGACCGGAGTTTGCCAGATCATGGGCTACCTGGGAAACAATCTTACCCCGAGTATGTACCTGGGGGGTGAACCGGTGGCTGCTTACTTCCTCGCCAGAACGGAAAACCTCTCCACCCGACGCGTCATGGGGACCATGATCACGAGCAAATTCATGCAGTTGTTTGCCTTTCTCATACTGTTTTTCAGTGGGTCATACCTGCTTTTATCCAGCCAGCAGTTTCTTCAAGGATTGCCCTCTGAATTCACCTGGTTTATTGAGGTCATGAAGTGGATCGACGTTTTAGCTGCCCTCGGATGTGTGATACTCCTGCTTCTGGTCTTCACCGGTCGACATGTGCTCACAGGGTTGGTCCGTCGAGTGGCCCACCTGAATATTTTTCCATATCAACTGATGCGGGTGAAGCCGAAAATCAGGGACATGGAGACCACGATTCACGAAGCGTTTCAGAAATCCTGGCCGGACACGATCACCTGTTTCGTGTATAGCGTATTTGCGATGCTAACCATTTACGTGCGGCCAATTATATATTTTCAGTTTGTTGATGCCAATGAGGCAGTGTTCTCCTCCGGCTATTTAGGGGTGACGCTGGTCAACGCTGCCATGTTTTTCACACTTTCTCAGCTGGTCCAAGTTTTTCAGTTCACACCGGGCGGGCTCGGAATTTTTGATGCAGCCACCGTAGCGATCTTTTATCATGTCTTCGAAATTTCGAATGCATATGGAATGGGGTTTAATTTGATTTTTCGACTTGCGGACGCACTCTTGATCTGTTTGGGGGCATATCTCACCTTTCGTTACGGGGCACTGATGTTTCTGAAGGAGTCTACACTGGATGCCCGCTAACGACCGACAGGTTCCCCATCTTATACCCGACCTGTCATTGGTCTATAATGAAGCCTATACATTGTCCTTTTAGGTGACTGCTCTTGAACGAATACGACCTGTGAACATGTCCCGGAACAGATTTACCGTTCTCAATACCCGACCCGCTCATCAGGCCACGGAACTCAGCCGTAAACTCTGGGAAATCGAGGTTTCTCCGATTGAATTCCCAACCATCGAAATTCGTGAACCCGAGAACTGGGAGTTGGTAGATCAATCGATCCACAACCTTGACCGGTATGATTGGCTTGTCTTTACCAGTCAGAATGGAGTTGAGCGATTTCTCAGGCGAGCGCGTTCTCTGGATGTTGAACCGACGGAGTCTATACAGCAACGGATTGCAGCCATCGGTCCAACCACGGCCGAACGGCTCAGGGATTATGGACTCACCGTGGACGTGTGTCCGGATGAGTACCGGTCCGAACAACTGGCAGTAACACTCTTGAGCCATGCACAGGAGGACGACAGACTTCTGCTCCCTCGTTCCAATATTTCCCGTCCGGTTCTGGAGGATACACTGACCAATCACGGACTTGACGTATGTGAGATTCACCCGTACATTCTCGCGTCACCGGATCAACATGCTTCGGACACCCTCGACCGGATCCGGCAGGAGTCCGTGGATTTGATCGCGCTTACAAGTTCCATGACCGCCCGTAATTTCCATGATCTTGCGGAGGAATACGAATTGACCCATCTGCATGAATGTCCCACTGCCTGCATCGGACCAATTACCGCTGGAACAGCCCGGGATCTTGGGTATAAGGCACCGGTGGTTGCAGAGGAGTACACCACGGATGGATTGGTTAACGCAATCCAGGATTACATTCATGATCTGAATGAGGACACGGAGAATCGCTCCTAGGAGGCTGTTGAAAAACCCTTGTATTGTCAGCGGTTCAATTTCCAAGCAGATCAAGGAACGAGAAGGAGGCGATGCCGTGAGCGCATCGTCGACACCGAGTGACGCCGAGGTGCGCCGCGAAATTGGACCGTTCGAAAATTTTAATATCCCTTCAAACACCCACTATTAACTGGTAATATGAATGTTCCCGTTCTTTCGAATACGGTGCATTTTAAACGTCCGCTGCGTCGAAAATGCTCGACGATACTCCCTCTGCATCGTCTGTGCTTTTCTCCTTGCGGACGGAAAAAATGCATCCGCACTGACGCTACAAGGGTTTTTCAACAGCCTCCTAGATCAAATACGAACGGATCGTACTTTTACAGACGAAGTCGATTTGCAATTGAAAGTGTAGATTTTAATAGCCTAAGTTTGCAACGTCTTTCCGTTCCCGATTTTTCTAAGCACCCGAGAATCCCATGAACGAGCCCGACTTCAAGCGAACAAGACGGAATCGCCAAAAATCCTCTTTGCGCGCCCTGGTCCGTGAGACAAACCTGTCCCGTGAGCAGTTTGTACAACCCCTCTTTGTCCGGCCGGGGACAAACGTCAAACGTGAAATCCCTTCCATGCCGGGCCAGTATCAGTACAGCGTGGATCGACTTGTTGAAGAAGCTGTTCGGGTGGAAGAAACGGGTGTGCCGGCTGTGATCCTGTTTGGAATACCGGAGGAAAAGGACGAGCGTGCATCGCGGGCCTACGCAGAAGATGGAATCATCCAGAAGGCGATACGTGCCATCAGTGATGAAACACAGGATCTGACCCTGATTGCAGATGTGTGTCTCTGTGAATACATGAGTCACGGTCATTGCGGGGTTATTTCCGGAGACGAAGGGAACAAAACGGTTGATAACGATCGAACACTTCCTCTGATAGCGAAAACCGCCCTGGCTGCGGTGGAGGCCGGGGCGGACGTGGTTGCACCAAGCGGGATGATGGATGGGATGGTACGGGCGATTCGTACAAAGCTGGATCACAATAATTTTCCGGAGGTCCCTATTCTCTCGTATGCAGCCAAGTACGAATCTTCTTTTTACGGACCCTTCCGCGATGCGGCTGAATCCCCGCCCCAGTTTGGGGATCGAGCGCAATACCAGATGGATCCGGCAAACAGTGACGAAGCGATGAGGGAAATCCAGATTGACGTCCGACAGCACGCAGACATGATCATGGTGAAACCCGCCCTGTCCTATCTGGACGTGATTCAGCGCGCGTCAACAAACTTTGACCTGCCGATTTTCGCTTACAGCGTCAGTGGTGAATACGCGATGATCAAGGCGGCTGCATCGAACGACTGGCTTGATGAAAAAGAGGTGGTTCTTGAAATGCTGACCTCCATAAGGCGGGCCGGCGCCGATGCCATCCTCACCTACTGGGCAACCCGTGCAGCCAGCTGGCTGGACGATCTGTAATCCGGAGAGACCGTGAGCAATCGAAAACGTCCGAAGATACTCTTCTTGCTCTGGCCTGCCGTGGCCCGGAAATTCATTCTCCTTTGTTGAAATGACCAATGGCTCAGACAACTGACGAGGACGACGAACAACCGCAAAAACAACTTATTGAAGCACTGTTGTTTACAAGCCCTGATCCGTTAACGCTTCGGGATTTTAAAAAGGTTGTGGACCTGCACGGGAAACGGGTCAAATCAATCATCCAGCAGCTGAACGAAGAATATCGGACAGCTGACCGTGCCTTTGAAATTCGGGAAATTGCAGAAGGTTACCAGTTGCTTACCCGTCCTGAGTTCGAGGATGAACTGCAGGAGTTCTACGGCCGCGAACAGGATCACTCACTGAGTCAGGCGGCAATGGAAACACTCTCCATCGTGGCGTACGAGCAACCCATAACACGATCCGAACTCGAGTCCATACGGGGCGTACAGTCCGGTCAGCTATTGAGGAATTTAATGGATCAGGGATTCTTAACCATGAAAGGTCGGAAGGATTCGGCCGGACGTCCCATTCTTTACGGAACGTCGGATCAATTTCTGGAAGTGTTCGGCCTGAGCTCGATCGATGAGTTGCCGGAGCCGGATGAGCTGGTTGATTGATCTCCTGTTTGATCGGCGGACCGGTAGAAGCAAAAGGCGAACGTCAATGGTGTGACCCATGATTTCCTTTCTACTTCGACGGACGTTACAGACGGTTTTTGTGCTCTGGGCTGTTGCAACGATCGTGTTTCTGATCGTTCGAATGACGCCGGGGGATCCGTTCGCATCGGAGAAAGGTCTCTCTCGGGAAGTACGTCAGGTCCGCGCCGAACGATGGGGGTTGGATGATCCCTTCATTCTGCAGTACGGCACGTACCTGTCAAATATTGCGACAGGAGACTTTGGGCGGTCCATGAAACGGAAAACGTTCACCGTCAATGAAATCGTGGCAACGTCGTTCCCGATCTCGGCGACACTCGGTTTGCTCGCACTGAGTATTGCCCTGTTTTTCGGTATCCTTGTTGGTAGTCTGGCGGCGATGGGACAGAATACGATCCAGGATTACCTGGCCATGTCCATTTCCGTTTTCGGCATTTGCATGCCCACGTTTGTCACGGGGCCCTTGCTCATACTGGTTTTTTCGTTTTATATTGGCGTGGTTCCTCCGGCGGGTTGGCCGGTAGAGATGTCCGGAGTGAATAAGCTCGTTCTGCCTGCCGTTACCCTGTCACTTCCATACATGGCCTACATCGCTCGCCTGACCCGGACAAGTATGTTGGATGAGCTGAATGCTGACTACATTCGTACGGCATCGGCGAAGGGACTCCGGCGACGATCTGTTGTGTTCGGTCATGCTCTGCAGAATGCCCTGATTCCCGTGATCAGCTATCTTGGACCGGCCTTCGCCTACATTCTGACAGGCTCGGTGGTCGTGGAAAAGATTTTTCGGATTCCCGGCATTGGCAAACAGTTCATCCACGCCGCGATCAACCGTGATTACAACCTGGTACAGGGAATTGCGATTCTATTCTGTTTCTTTGTTGTGTTCTTTAATACCCTGTCTGACATCGGTTACGCCTTCGTTGATCCTCGAGTTCGTCTGGAGGATCGCTGACGACAATGGCAACGGAAGAATCCGACCTTTCGGACTCGGAAGATACCGGTCAATCGCGGAAGGGATCGCCTCTGGATTCCGGGGTTCCCGCTCGCTCCATCGGAGGGGCAATTGCCCGATTGTTTCAGAATGCCTCCGGACAGTTTAGCATCTCCTATCTGCTGTTTATCACCATTGCCTGTTTTCTCGGTCCGGAGCTATTTGAGCTCTTCGGAATGAACTACACGACAGGCAATCTCAGCCAGCAGTATCAGCCTCCGGGTTGGCCCCATGTGTTTGGTACGGATCTGCATGGGCGTGATGTCTTTTTGCGCATTCTTTACGGTGGTCGTATCTCACTATCGGTTGGTTTTGTAGCTACTTTTGTTTCACTCGTCATTGGTGTTTCCTGGGGATTGATCGCGGGATATGCCGGGGGGATTCTGGATACCACCATGATGCGCATTGTGGACGCCCTCTATGCGCTTCCGTTTCTGTTTCTTGTTATTCTTCTGATGTCGCTTGTCGATTTGAAGACGCTCGATACCTTCGAAATTATGATCTTGCTTTTTGTCGCTCTCGGAGCCGTCCAGTGGCTGACCATGTCAAGGATTGTGCGGGGAGAGGTTCTTTCACTGAAGGAGAAAGCCTTTGTCCAGGGAGGTCGAGCCCTCGGTGCTACGAACACAGCCATTGTGTTCAGGTACTTGCTACCAAATCTCCTTGCACCGGTGCTGGTGTATGCGTCGCTGACACTGCCCCAAATCGTCCTCCAGGAAGCGTTCCTGAGTTTTCTTGGCCTTGGTATTCAGCCTCCGTATCCCTCCTGGGGATCCATGATGGAATCCGGTGCATCCGCTCTGAATCCCATCCAGAGCCGCTGGTGGTTAATCCTGTTTCCCTCGCTGTTCCTTGCCGGAACGTTACTCAGTCTGAACCTTCTGGGGGATAACCTGCGTGATCTCCTTGATCCACACGATAGCACGAGGACTGCGTAGGAAACGATTCGCAGCTGGTAGCCAGCAAACGTCGGTTTACTTTCTACAAGAGTTATGCAAAACTAATTGTGTAATTCTATCTGACAGGAATGCATGGTTGAACGATCTTTTCTTAAGAACAGGACGGTGAGCTGTGGTAATGTCACCCGATTCATAAACGGAATTTTCCGTTATTCCGCCGTCGTAATCGTGTGAAACCGTCCTTGAGATAGCTGGTCAAGATTGATCGATCGGTCAAACATATCAAGTCAAACACATTTATTTAGGAGGATTTATGTCTGACACGTCAACGGAAAGCCGTGGGATTGTAGGGGCCGCTCTGGAGGAACTGGATGAAGTTCCAGAGGAGTTTGATGAGGAAAAATACGAAAAATTAAACATTGTTGAGGCTGTCAGTTCCACCCTGGCGAAAAAGATGGAGGAGGATGATAGCATTGTCGTCATGGGGGAAGACGTCGGGAAGAACGGAGGTGTTTTCCGGGCCACGGATGGATTGTTTGAACGGTTTGGTGGTGAACGGGTGATCGACACACCGCTTGCTGAGTCCGGTATTATTGGTACAGCCATTGGAATGGCCACCAACGGGAAAAAGCCGGTGGCGGAATTGCAGTTCATGGGTTTCATGGCGCCGGCCTTTGACCAGATTGTTTCCCATGCCGCTCGACTACGGTGGCGAACCACGAACAATTTTCACGTACCACTCGTGGTTCGAATGCCGATGGGAGCCGGCATTCGTTCTCCGGAGCACCATTCCGAAAGTACGGAAGCGTACATTGCTCATACACCGGGTCTGAAAGTCGTTATGCCCTCCACGGCGGTTGATACCCGTGGATTGCTGGTCTCGGCCATCGAAGATCCGGATCCGGTTCTGTTCCTTGAGCCGAAG
This sequence comes from uncultured Planctomycetia bacterium, assembly GCA_964594615.1. GTDB lineage: Bacteria > Planctomycetota > MHYJ01 > CAYXQY01 > CAYXQY01 > CAYXQY01. The sequence goes on along the minus strand of CAZQNZ010000009.1, from coordinate 29,270 downwards.
CGAATTTATCGTCGAAAGAAGGAGCTTGTCCCCAAAGAGCTGTACAACGTCCCGATTGGAGAGGCAAACGTTCTTCAGGAAGGGAACGACCTCACACTTCTCACCTGGGGACCCACCACTGTTGCCGCGAAAGACGCAACAAAAGAGTTGACGGATGACGGTGTCAACGTAGAACTGATCGATCTTCGTACGGTCATGCCCTACGACCGTGATGCGGTTGTGAAATCGTTCAAGAAAACCGGCCGCTGTGTTATTGCCCATGAAGCTCCGAAAAGCTTTGGTCCTGCGGCTGAATTAACGACGAAGATTCAGGAAGAAGCACTTCTTTACATGGAGGCACCAATTGAGCGGGTGACCGGATTCGACACCCCTCCACCGCTGGGAGAATACGAAGATTATTACATGCCCGGGAAAGATCGCATACTTGAAGCAGCAGATCGCGTACTGAACTTTTAACGGAGGAATACGTCATGCCACGCAACGTAGTTAACGAATTTTCTGTCGAACACGTCCAGATTTTGGACAAGGATGGCAATATCGACGAGGATCTTGATCCGGATCTGGATGATGAAGAACTTTACGAACTACTATACCACATGAAACGCGGGCGTCTTCTCGACGAACGCGCTCTGAAGTTATCTTATGGTGGCCGACTGGGGATTTTTGCGCCGGCGAAAGGTCAGGAGGCGGCACAGGTTGGTACGGCGTATGCCCTGAGCGAGCAGGACTGGATGTTTCCGTCGTATCGGGATCACCTTGCCGGTATCGTTCGAGGGATGGACCTGGAGTACTCTCTCCTGTACTGGGGAGGAGATGAACGTGGGATCGATTATGGATACGCTCATAACGTGTTTCCCATTGCTATTCCGGTTGGGTCTCAACCCCTTCATGCGGTCGGACATGCCCACGCAAACCAGATGGACGATAAAGATGGCGTAGCGGTTACCTTCTTTGGAGACGGGGCCACCTCAACTGGAGACACGCAGGAAGCGATGAACTTTGCCGGTGCCTGGGATGCCCCGGTTCTCTTCCTCTGTCAGAATAACCAGTACGGTATCTCCGTGCCTCGTGAAAAGCAGACGGGGGCGGAAACCATTGCACAGAAAGCGGTGAGTTATGGGTTTGAGGGTGTTCAGGTAGATGGAAATGATGCACTGGCTGTATATCAGGAAGTGAAGAAAGCCCTCGAGAAAGCCCGTAACGGTGGTGGACCCACCCTCATTGAAGCGGAGACGTTCCGTCGCGGACCGCATACGACCCCTGATGACCCGGGGCGATACCGGTCGGATGAAGAGGTGGAGAAATGGAAGGAGCGGGATCCGATCAAGCGTTTTGAGCAGTACATGAAAAGTGAAGACCTCCTTGATGACGACGAGCTGGAGGATCTGGAGGAGGAGATCAAAGAAGAGGTGGACGAGGCAATCTTCCGGTATGAAAACATTCCGGAAAAAGACCCGATCTTTTTCTTCGATCAGATCTACGAGGAAAAGCCCTGGCACCTGGAGGAACAGCAGCAGCAATTGCTTGATGAAATCGAGGAGTAAAATAACGCCAGCTGTGCGTTTCCAGGTGTAGTCGGGACATTCTCGCTTCACCTTTCGTCACTCACATATATTCGCGTTTCTGTTCTTAAGAAGGAAGATGGCAACTGTATTTGATTTACCCGATATCGGCGAAGGCATTCAGGAAGGTGAAATCGTTACCTGGCTCGTTGAGGAAGGGGACACGATCAAAGAAGAAGAACCGATTGCGGAAGTCATGACGGATAAAGCAACGGTTGAAGTTCCCTCTCCACGATCCGGTGTGATTCTTAAACGATATAACAATGAGGGGGATATCGTGGATGTACATACTCCCCTTGTTGTGATTGGCGATGAAGGGGAAGAATGGGAAGAGGAATCGATCGAGGAACCGGAGGCGGCTGAACCCGATCCTCAGCAGGAGACGACCTCCGACGAAGCCCCTGAATCTGAAGAGGCAGAATCCACCATTTCCACGAGCCCAACGGAGAACGGTCAGGAATTACAGGAAGCGCCCGAAGGACGTGTTCTGGCTACTCCCGCAACACGACGAGTGGCCCGGGAAGAAAACGTTGACATCACTCGTGTGGAAGGCACAGGAAAGGCGGGACGCATCCTCAAAGAGGATGTGCTTCGACATGCGGAAGGAGCAACGGAAGAAGCCGATCAACCCACGACCAAGCCGACATCTCCCCTTGAAGAGATCACAGGGGAAGAAGAGGAGGAAACGATCCCCTACAGCGGGGTTCGCAAGACCATCGGAAAAGCCATGTCCACTTCCAAGAACAATGCTGCTCACTTCACCCATGTGGATGAAGTGGATATGACACAGATTGTGGAAGCGCGTAATTCACTCAAGGAAAAGGCCGAGGAACGAGATATCAAACTTCATTACCTCCCGTTCATCCTCAAGGCCCTTGTTCCGGCACTTAAGGAGTTTCCTCAGATGAACTCCACCCTTGAAGAAGACGAAGGGCAAATCCGTATTAAGAACTATTATCACATCGGTTTTGCCTGTGATACGGAGGAGGGCTTGAAGGTGCCGGTCATTCGTCACGTGGATAAGAAGAGCATCTTCCACATCGCTCAGGAAATTCAGGAAAAGGCACAGGCGGCGAGGGACGGAACAATCGATCCCCAGGATCTGCAGGGTTCGACCTTCACCGTGACCAGTGCGGGGAACATCGGGGGCTTATTTGCCACTCCGGTGATCAACTATCCGGAAGTTGGGATCCTTGGCGTACACGAAATTAAGGAACGCCCCGTTGCGGTGGATGGCGAGGTGGAGGTACGAGATATGATGTACCTCAGTCTTTCGTTTGATCATCGTGTGGTCGATGGTGCCGACGGTGCACGGTTCTGCAACCGTATCATTGAATTCCTCGAAACCCCCACTCTCCTTCTGGCTGAAATTTAAGCGCAACGGGGTCTGAAAGTCGGTTCTCGGAATCTTTTCGGCTGAGGAGATTCTTTTCAGAACGGTCTGCAGGGGAAAAGAAAATCACCCTCGATACGAGATCTGTCAGCATCAAGCTTATTTAACGAAGTATAACCATGCCCCCGACACCCTTAATAGATCCAGATCGGATAGACGCTTCGGAACGGCTGTATGACATCGATCACATCCGTAAGATTAATCCCCAGCGACGGGATATGGAACAGCTGGATGCGGTCGTGACGAAATTTGATGACGAAGAGGTCATGGTTGGCTTGAAGACCGTCGAGGGGGATGAATTCTGGACGGACGGTCATCTACCCGACGATCCCATCATGCCGGGATGTCTGATCGTAGAATCATCTGCACAACTGTGTTCGTTCTGGTATGGAAATGAACATCGCGACGACGATCGGTTCATTGGTTTTGGTGGGCTAGAAGACGTCGCCTTTCGTTCAAAGGTGGTGCCCGGAGATCAGTTACTTCTGCTTGCTCATCCGATTGAAGTGCGGAGCCGACGGATGAAGTACCAGACACAGGGATTGGTGGATGATCAGGTTGTGTTTGAAGGGGTTATCATTGGGATGCCCTTTTCCGCAGGGAATTAACTCTGTTCTCCGGACGTTCCGTCCCTCGGTTGACCTTCCATTTCCCTTTCTCCCCGCCCTGCCCCATTCCACCGTGGTCCCCCCTTTTACCTGCTTTCTGCGTAAATCATCAAAGTTCCAACCTGAGCGATAGCGTACTCATCATCCTTTTTCGCATTCCTGCCCTATTTGATTCAATCTCTGATGAGGGTTCAGGTCGTAAAACATCCCGGCAGAAGCGATAAAAAAAAACCGGAACGTATGGTGGAGGTCAACAACCATACATTCCGGTTTAATATGAAAGCGTATTTTAGACGCAGGACGTAGTGTTAGACGTTTTCAGTCTGTTCTTCTTCCTGCTCCTCTTTTGCGGCGCGTCGGCTCAGTGAAATTCGGTCCTCCTCGATTTCGAGGATTTTCACCGTAATTTCATCACCCTCACTGACCACGTCCTCAACCGAGCTGACGTAATCGTCCGCGAGTTCACTGACGTGGCAAAGACCTTCCAGTCCGCCGGGGGAAAGTTCCACGAACGCACCGAAGTCTTTTACACCGGTGACACGACCGGTGATGATCTCGCCAACACTGGGTTCGTAGACCAGGTCTTCCACCCAGTTGAGCGCGGCGTCCGCCGACTCCTCATCCACCGACGATATGGTCACAATGCCATCGTCGTCGACTTCGACATCGGCACCCGTTTCATCTTCGATTTCACGGATGGTTTTTCCGCCGGGGCCGATGACACGGCCGATTTTATCCTCCTCGATCTGCAGGTGATAAATCCGAGGAGCATGCGGAGAAATGTCTTCACGCGGTTCACCGATGGTGTCCTGCATGTCACCGATGATTTCTTCACGGGCGGATCGAGCATTCTTCAGGGCTTCTCGAACAACATCCTTTCGAACGTTGTCCGTTTTGATGTCCATCTGGACCGCCGTGATTCCACGTTTCGTTCCGGCCACTTTCAGATCCATGTCTCCACTGTGATCTTCGTCACCGAGGATGTCGGTCAGGATTTGAAAGTCGCCTGTGTCTTCGTCTTCGACGAGTCCCATCGCAACACCGGCCACGTGTCGATCAAGGTTCACACCGGCCTTCATCAGGGCGAGCGAACCACCGGTCACCGTGGCCATGCTGGATGAACCATTAGATTCGAGGATGTCCACGTCCGTACGGATCGTGTATGGAAAATCCTCAACGGGAACAACTGGACGGAGCGCACGTTCGGCCAGCATTCCGTGTCCGATTTCCCGACGTCCCGGACCGCGCATAGGTCGAGCTTCCCCGACGCAGAAGGGTGGGAAGTTATAGTGGACCATGAACTTTTTGGAATATTCCTCTTCCAGTCCATCCACCGTCTGTTCGTCCATGCCCGTACCGAGTGTGACGGTGGCCATGGCCTGCGTCTCACCCCGTGTGAACAGCGATGAACCGTGAGTGCGGGGCATGATCCCGATTTCACAGGAAATCGGTCGGACTTCATCCAGATCCCGCCCGTCAATCCGTTCTCCATTTTTGATCATCGAACGGATCGCTTTCTTTTCGAGGTCATCGAAGACCTCTTCAACGTCGTCCGGATTATATCGTTCATCTTCCGGCAGATCTTCGGAACAGAGCTTCTCAACCGCTTTCTCCTTCAATCGGTCGAGGGCCTCACTTCGATCCTGTTTGTCAGGAATCCGGAGTGCATCTTCCAGGTCCTCCGCGACGATCTGCTTTAATTGGTTCTCAATGGCCGGATCCGGCTGAGGGATATCGATCTTCTCAACAGACTTACCGGCTTTGTTCGTGAGGTCCTTCTGCAGATTACAGAGTTCGACATTGACCTGGTGTGCCTTACCGATGGCCTCCAGAAGTTTCTGTTCTTTGATCTCATCGCCGTGGCCTTCCACCATCACAACACCTTCTTCAGTGGATACGACCACCACGTCAAGATCACTGACCTCCAGCTCGGAGTTGGTGGGGTTCACAACGAAATTCTGGTCGAGTTCCCCGATTCGAGTCGCTCCAATCGGTCCATCCCAGGGGATGTCGGATAACATCAGTGCCGCCGATGCCCCATTGATCGAGAGCACGTCCGGATCGTTTTCCTTGTCGGCACTGTACACATTGGTCACCACCTGTATCTCATTTCGTATACCATCCGGAAACAAGGGGCGAATCGGCCGGTCCGTGAGTCGTGCAGTAATGGTTTCTTTCGTAGAAGGTTTTCCTTCACGCTTGAAAAAACCACCCGGAATTTTACCGGCCGCTGCCGTTTTTTCCCGGTATTCGACGGTCAGTGGGAAAAAGGGCAAATCCTTCTCCTTCCCTTTCGTCGCAGCGGTTAGAACCGCCGTGTCCGCGTATTTAACAACAGCGGATCCGTTGGCCTGCTTGGCCATCTTGCCCGTCTGGATCTCAAACGTTCTACCGCTGATCTCCTGACGTACTGATTGTTCGTTAAACATAAAGAAATCGTGTAAAGAAGTGAATCCTGCTGCTGTAAGTCAGTGGTGCAAGTGGGGAGGGGGGTCTCGCCGAATGTCGAGAGTTTTGGCCCAATCAGAACAGGTGAAGCATGTTCTGTCTGGACAAAAAACCCCGGCATCCTGACGGAACCGCCCTATCAGCTCCACCGCACTATGGCCACGAGGAGCAGGAACACTCGTCGCCAGTTCAAGAACGTTACACTCCTCGAATGTCTAATTCATTCAAGATGTGTAAATACCGTTCTCGGTCCTTATCTTTCAAATATTTCAAGAGATCTTTTCGTTTCGCCACGAGTTTCAGAAGTCCCCGCCGGCTCGAATAATCCTTCTGATGATCCTGCATGTGGTCCGTAAGCTCTTCGATACGTTCCGTAAGCAGTGCGATCTGCACGCCGGGAGACCCTGTATCTTGGTCATGTCGTCCAAATTCTTCAACAATTTCTTGTTTTCGATCCTTCGCTACTGTACTCGGCATCACAAATATAACATCAATTAAATTCCGTATTTAGCTATTCCGCTTCCAACGTTGACAGGGATTATACATAAGCAGGAATCGGAAAACAAATCATTCAGGAGCTTTATTGAGGCCTTCAATCGCAATGCACCTTCCTGACGGCTTCTGGATGTCGATCATCCGTAACAATTCGGTCTGGAAATCTGACATCGTATCCGTCATATTAAGGACCCTGTTTTCTTCGTTAAATGTATGCTTTGTGGAATTCGGTCCTGATCAGGAGGTTATCGATGGATGTGTTGATTGTGGGTGGTGGTGGACGAGAACATGCTCTTACCTGGAAGCTTCATCAGTCGGACCGGGTGGATCAATTATACTCCGCCCCCGGGAATGCGGGCACGGGACAGCTGTCCAAGCGGCTTGACATCTCCTCATCAAACATACGTCAGCTTGCGGATGCTGCTGAATCGAACGACATCGGCCTGACTGTGGTCGGACCGGAAGCCCCCCTTGCCGCGGGCATCGTCGATGAATTTCAGGAGCGTGATCTGGCTATTTTTGGACCCAACAAACAAGCGGCAAAAGCGGAGGCCAGCAAGGTGTTTACCCGGGAATTAGCCCGAGAGCAGGGAGTTCCGTCGCCCAGCTATCATGTGTTTGAAGACGCTGAAAACGCCCTGTCCTTCTTGGAGACCCGGACGTTCCCCACCGTGGTCAAAGCCGATGGTCTTGCCGCCGGAAAAGGGGCTTTCGTGTGTGATCAGTTCGAGGAAGCAAAGGAAGCGGTTCATACCATCATGGTGGATCGAGCGTTCGGAGACGCGGGGGATCAAATCGTGGTCGAAGAATGTCTTGAGGGGCAGGAGGCCTCCATTCTTGCCATCTGCAGTGGGACGGATCTTGTCGTTCTCGCGCCCAGCCAGGATCACAAGCAGATTTACGAGGGAGACGAAGGACCCAATACGGGAGGCATGGGAGCGTACTGCCCCACTCCTTTCGTGGACGAACAGGTGAGGGAGCAGGTGATCGAGAACATGTTTCTGCCCACTCTCCACGGACTTCAGAAAAAAGGCATTGAATACAAAGGCGTCCTGTACGCCGGTTTGATGCTGACTCAGAACGGTCCGCGGCTACTTGAGTACAACGTTCGCTTCGGGGATCCGGAAGCACAACCCATTCTTCAGCGTATGGATGTCGATCTGTTTCCGTACCTGCTGGAAGCGGCCAACGGAACCCTGGACAACGTCGACCCGGTCGAATGGAAATCAAAGCATTCGCTATGCGTGATTGCTGCTTCTGAAGGATATCCCATCGATTATGATACGGGATACAGGATTTCCGGTGTGGATCAAGTCGGCCCGTCGAATGAAGCCGTTGTGTTTCATGCTGGAACGGAGATCAAAGAGGGGGAACTCGTCACGGACGGCGGTCGGGTTCTCGGCGTGAGCGCGCTGGGAGAGACGCTCGAATCAGCACAGGAACGCGCATACGACGAACTGGAGAAGATTGACTTCCGAGGCATGACCTACAGGACGGACATCGGACACCACGGACTTCACCATTCCTAACGGATTCATATTCACGGTAGACTCATGGAAGACCCACTTGTAGAAACCGTTCCAAACTTCAGTGAGGGGGAGGATTGGGATGTGATTGAACCTCTGGTGGATGCCTTCAAAACAACGCAGGAGGTGGCGTACCTGGACCTGCATCTCGACCAGGATCACAATCGCAGTGTGATTACCGCTGCCGGTCCGGCCACCTGCGTTCGGCAAGCACTGAAGAAAGCGGTCAAAGAGGCACTGGATCGCATCGATTTGAGTGAGCATGACGGCACGCATCCGTTCATGGGAGCAGCGGATGTCATTCCGATTATTCCCCTTGAAGACGCCACCATGGAGGAAGCCACGCATCAGGCGGAAGTTCTTGCGGAAGACATTTCGGAAGCATTCAATTTACCAACCTTCCTTTATGCCAATGCTGCACGACGGGATCATATCAGAAAACTGGCCAATTTACGCCAGTTTTCGCTGGACGAATTTAACGAAAAAATGAAAGGACGTAGCAAATGGAAACCGGATTTTGGTCCGGACGAGTGTCATCCCACTGCGGGAGCCACGGCCGTCGGAAGTCGAGGCTTTCTGATCGCGATGAATGTGGATCTCCTCACCGGCAATGTGGAACAGGCGAAAGACATCGCACGAGCAATCCGGGAGTCATCGGGCGGGCTTCCGGGGATACAGGCGCTCGGAATGGAACTGGAGGAGCAGGGACGAATTACGGTCTCCACAAACATCACCGATTACCGGAAAACATCTCCCCATAAGCTTGTTCAAACGATCCATGAGGAAGCTCGGAAACGTGATATCAAGCCGGGGCCGACGGAACTGGTCGGGTTGATGCCGGAAGAGGCTCTCGAACTCGGAGATCCGGATCAGTTAAACATACCCCGGTTTGATCCGGAGCGACATGTATTCGAACATCGATTCCAGTCCCGGATGCAGGAGAAAGAGCGAGTGTAACCGAATCTGAGGCATCAGCCGGATCCGTATCCTCATGGGTCTACTGTGCGGTTGTCACCCCATCCTCCTGTCCGGTATGGCAATCCTTAAAGCCGATGCTCCACACATGGAACGGTTCGAGATCAGCCCACAGAGGGGAGTGCAATTATCCTGAACCCTCATTCAGGAGGCTTCTTTTCCTTCCTGCTGATCGAGCATGCGCAGGATCGATATGACCTGCTCGGAAGTCAGGATGCCATCGTCAAGCATGATCGAACCAATGCGTTTTTCTTCTCCTTCCTGTGAACGAAGCCGTTGTTGTTCGTTGAGGGCCTTCCGGACATCTTTGCCAGTGCAGTATCCCAGTCTCACGGCCATTTCTCCAAAGGGATCATTTTCCCAGTTTTCAACATCATCCATGGATTTCTCGTTTCAATCTGACCCGCAGAACAGACGATTCTCATAACGTTTTATTTTACCACCTCCTCAAAGACCGTCAAGGTAAGCGAACCCACTCCGGTCATCGATTGAGGGGTTCGGGGACCCGGCACGCACTCGAATTGATCGGAATTAATCAAGGCAATATTGATCGTCGACACGGAAACGCAGTGGCCAATCCCCGGCTGTTTCAGCGTATTCCACCCCGATTCTTGAGCTTTTCGTGATCTGGTTTTCCGGTACGGACCACCCTTTCCGAATGGAAATGCCGTCCCCATCAAGGACCGTATCTCCATCGACGGAACGGTCAATGTCGAGAGCCATACAGAGTTTTCCCGGTCCTGAAGCAATTTCATCACGCGGGAGGGAGCCGGACCGGTTTTCTTTGCGTCGGTTCACCATCTGTTGAACGCCTTTCCGGGGGCGAATCGCCCTGATTAAAACGGCTTCCGGGATGTCGGTCTCCCGGCAAACCACGTTCAGACAATGATACATTCCATAGATCAGATAGACGTATATCGTACCTGGAGGTCCGAACATCGCTTCATTACGCTCGGTTTTACCGGATTGAAGCGCGTGATTGGCATCATCTTCCGTGCTCAGATACGCTTCGGTCTCGACGATCGGTCCGCCTGTCGGTTCCGAATCGTCATTCACCAGTAACCGGTCTCCCAGAAGGTCCTGCGCTACTTGATTTGCCGGGCGTCTGAAGTAGGACTCGGATCGGGACTCCGGTAGACTCATGCGTCCGTATTTCCGTCCTCGCTGGAGGGATTTGAAGAGGATTCATTTTTGTCCCCTTCATCTTCTTCGATAACCTCCGAAAGAAGTCGTTCAGACGCTTCCGATTCGTCATGCTCTGCTGGTTCCGGTTCGTCTGAAGTTTCTTCCTCATAAGATTCCGGTGTCCGCGTTTCAGGGGACTGCTGCCGGGAATAGTACGGTTCTTCCGTGGCTTGTTCAATGTCGATTCGATCCTGAACGGTGGTGGTCTCCTGTTCGATGTCTTCCTGGAGCATGGTAATGTAATGTTTTATTTTGCCCCATATTCGACCGATTTTACGACCCACTTCCGGTAGATCACCCCCGAAAACGAGAACACCTATAATCACCAGAAGTATAATTTCAAGCATGCCAAATGAGCCCATCTTACCGGTCGCTGAACGGAGGGTTGCTCAATTCGCTAATCGTGAATGAGGCACGAAGCACAAGCATCATGAGAGAAGCATGATGGTACCTGAAGCCTTTCGTGCAAATCAACGTTCCATTGGACGGGCGTTCGTATTGATCATCAACTGCGTGTATTCCTGGACTCTTCATTGGAGAACGTTTACCGAGTCTGTTTTCACTTCCTATTTCCCGATGGTCACAGTTTGAGAAAAGCAAGACTCAGAATGGCAAAGACCGTTGCCGCAATCCAGAAACGAACAACGACTTTTGGTTCTTCCCAGCCCTCGAATTCAAAATGATGGTGGATCGGGGCGATGTTAAAAATACGCTTTCCCCACACCCGGAATGAAATGATTTGGAGGATGACCGATAGAGCTTCTATGACGAAGACCCCCCCCGTGATCAATAAGACAAGCTCCTGTTTGGTGATCACGGCAACGATACCAATCAACCCCCCGACCGGTAATGAGCCCGTATTTCCCATGAAAACCTGTGCCGGGTGACAGTTGTACCACAGAAATCCCATGCCGCCACCGACAAATGCAATCATCATAATCGCTACTTCTCCGGCTCCCATGACCATCGGGATCTCCAGGTAGGATGAGAAGTCCTGACGACCGGTTACGTAAGCGATGACGGCGTATACGAGAGCGACCATGATGGCGAGACCGATCGCCAGCCCATCCAGACCGTCGGATAGATTGACCGCGTTGGAGGTGGATACGATGACGAGCATGACGAGTACGGGATAAATACTTCCAATGGAGAGTTTTTCGGAGAGCAACGGCACGTACAGTCTGGTTAATTCCGGTTGATACTCACCGAAGTACAGGTATAAAGCGACGCCTCCGCTTAAACCGATCAAACACTGGAAATACAGTTTCACCAGAGGACGAATACCGTGTTTTTCTTCACTCTGTAATTTCACCCAGTCGTCCACGAACCCCAGGATCCACATGGAGAGGGTCACACCGAGTGCGATCAGCACGATTGCCCGGGTGAGATCCACAAAGAGCAGCACGGAAATGATGACCGCCCCAATCATAAACAACCCACCCATCGATGGGGTCTCGTTCTTCGAAGCGTGTAATTCAGCCAGTTTATCACTATGCACTTTATCGGTGCGTTCACGAAACTGTGCTTCGCGCAACCATCGGATCATATACCCCCCGATAAGGCTAGCGATGAGAAACGCTGTAACCGAGGCGATAGCTGCACGGAAGGTGATGTATTGGAAATTCGTGAAAATTGATAGCGCGTCGAACAGGTGATAAATCATCCTGCTTGGATCCCCCTGATGTCAAACGGTGTTGATGTGGATCAATTCTCCGAAAATTTCTAGTCGTCGTACGTGTAAAAGCCCCGTCCGGACTTGCGTCCGAGGTGACCGGCTTCCACCTTTTTACGCAACAGCGGGCAGGGCCGGTATTTGTCTTCCCCCAGGTCTTCATGAAGAACTTCCAGCACATCCAGAAGGACGTCCAGACCGACCATATCCGCCAGTTCCAGGGGCCCCATCGGATGGCCCATCCCCAGTTCCATAATCTCATCGATTTCCTCCTTCCCCGCCACACCTTCCATCCTCGCGTAAATGGCTTCGTTGATCATTGGGCAGAGGATACGGTTTGCCACAAACCCGGGAAAGTCCTTTACGCACACGGGAGTCTTTCCGAGGTTCTCAGCCATGTGCACAACCGTCTCGATCGTTTGATCCGATGATTGAACAGCGTTCACGACTTCCACCAGTTTCATGGCGGGCACGGGGTTAAAGAAATGCATTCCGGCCACCTGATCGGGATGATCCACCACCGAGGCGAGGTCAGTGAGCGAAATGGACGAGGTGTTCGAGACCATAATGGCCTCATCCGGAAGGTGCTCATCCAGCTCCCGAAAAACGTCTTTTTTGAGTTCTTCCTGTTCGGCCACCGCTTCGATGGCAAATCGGACATCTGTTACATCCGTAAATTCGGTGGTTCCCTCGATCCGGTTGAGCACACGTTCGGGTTCCTCATCTATCCGATCATCACCATGGGCTCTTTTCAGAGAGGAAGCAATTCTGGTACGAGCTTGCTGCAGGATCTCCTGATCAATATCGCGCAGTTGTACCTGGTACCCTGCGGTTGCGAATACCTGAGCGATACCCGCACCCATGGTACCGGCACCAATTACACTGATTTGCTTGATGTCATCAGCATTCATGATATTGCCTGCGGATTACGTGATATGAACGTTTTTTTCGAAGACGTCTCGTGTCAATCATACCGATCCGTTTTTCTCACGGAAACACTTACACCGTTCCCCCCTCCAAGGCACAGGGCAGCGAGTCCGTGACGCTCATCGTGCCAGTGCAGTGCATTGATCAACGTGGTTAGAATTCGTGCACCTGTACAACCTATCGGATGTCCGAGTGCCACAGCTCCACCGTGCATATTGAATCGATCTTCCGGAAGATTCATTTGGTCTGCAAGACAGCAGCCCTGAACGGAAAATGCTTCGTTGATTTCGATGAGATCCATGTCCGATAAGGACACGTTCCAGTTCTGTTCATGTCGCTGCACCGTATCAATCGGGGCCAGCATCACGCGTTCAGGCTCGACGCCCCCGGTGGCGTATCCGGTCAAGCAGACCTGAGAGGAAAGATCGTTCTGGTCAACGAATGATCGTGAAGCCATAACAAGTGCGCTCGCCCCATCACTGATCCCCGAGGCATTGCCGGCCGTCACCGTTCCTTCTTCCCGAAAGGCTGGCGAGAGCGTGGCAAGTTGTTCAGTCGATGTGTTCTCCCTGGGTCGCTCATCTTTTTTCAGTGTTTTTGCCCCGGGTCCCTCCGATGGCCTAACCGGGACCACCTCTCGGTCAAAGACGCCGTTCGACCAGGCCCTGATGGCTCTGCGATGACTTCTAATCGCAAACTGGTCCTGTTCTTCACGAGAAATATCGTACTCCTCTGCGATCCGTTCCGCCGCCTGCCCCATGTGTTCGCCATGGTGAGCATCCCGCAAACCGTCGTGAATCATGGTATCAGTCAGTTCTCTCCCACCAAACCCGAGCCCGTCACGAGCACCGTGGAGAGAATATGGCGCTTGACTCATCGACTCCATACCGCCCACAAGCACACAGTCGTGGTCTCCGAGCATGATTGCCTGTGCCCCAAGAATCACGGCCTTGAGCCCTGACCCACATACTTTGTTGATGGTCAGTGCTCCGGCACGGACGGGAATGTCCGATTCGAGTTGCACCTGTCTGGCGGGAGCCTGTCCCACGCCGGCCGTGAGTACGTTTCCAAAAATGACCTCTTCCACACGCTCAGCCTCGATTTCAGCGCGTTCGATGGCCGCTCGGGCCACGGCGGTTCCGAGTTCCGTGACAGGTACGTTCTTCAGCCCTCCCAGAAATTCTCCGATCGGTGTACGGCAAGACGAAATGATGTGAACGTCCTCAATCGATCGCGACATGGCATGTCAAAGGCGAACAGAGTCAATGAAGTGCAGGTTTCATGAATCGATACTATGGCGAAATGGTCTGGGTGAAGTTCACGCAGATTGATCCACTCGAGGCGAGAGTAGCTGATAAACAATATTGAGCAAATTGACGACGTCAGTCCATACGGTTTGAGCCAGGACATCGCCCCAGAACAGGCTTTTTATAACGTTTTGACATGAAGGGTACAGCACAACTGCACTCCGGTATGCTTGGATAACACGGAAGACGTTATCAGCGTGTTTTCGGCGTGTATTTTTTTATGGGGAATCCCCGCGTGGATCCCGGTTCGACAAGGTCCGGTGACCGGAGATTAATCGGTTTCGATCTCGTACTTGTCAATTTTGTAGCGGAGGGAGCGGAAACTGATTCCGAGGTAATCGGCCGCCTCCGTAATATTAAAGTTCGTTTTTTCAAGCGCTGAACGGATGTATTCCGTTTCAATCGTGGCCAGTTTGCTCTCAAGGTCAATGCCCTGTTCGGGAACCTGAATGTCCTTCGCGGTCCGCCGTTCCGGTTTATCCTGTTGGAACAACAGATCCGGTCCAATTTTTTCACCGTCACACAGAGCGACGGCCCGACGGACAGCGTTTTTTAATTCCCGGACATTGCCCGGCCACTCGTAAGACATTAATTCCTGTTTCGCCTCCTCCGTGAAGCCGTCAATGTGTGATCCCGCCTGATCTGCGTACTGGCTCAGAAAATGACCGGCCAGTAAAAGAATGTCCTCACCACGGTTCCGCAGGGGAGGGATGGTGATGTGAATGACATTCAGGCGATAGTACAGGTCCTCCCGGAACTCGTCACGCTCGACCATCTCCTCAATATCTTTGTTGGTGGCCGCGATAAACCGGATATTCACCCGTTTTTTCTCCACGCCCCCGACCGGTTTGAACTCATTGTTCTCCAGCACGCGGAGCAACTTCACCTGCATTTCAGGGGGCATATCTGCGATTTCGTCCAGCAGGAGCGTCCCCTTATCAGCCGCTGAAAGAACCCCTTCCTTGTCCTCGTGCGCACCGGTAAACGCTCCCTTTTTATGACCGAATAATTCACTTTCAAGCAGTGATTCCGGAAACGCCCCGCAGTTAATAGTCATGAACGGCTTGTGTTTCCTCGGGGACATGTGGTGTATGGAACGGGCCACCAGTTCCTTCCCACTTCCGCTTTCCCCGCAGATCAGAACCGTGACGTTGGAAGAGGAAACTTTATAGACGGTTTTTCGAATCTCTTTCAGCGCCTCAGAATCTCCGATCACATGCTTGAAGATCGGTGATTCATCCGTCGGCCTTTCGTTTTCCACCCGTTTCGATTCAATGGCACAGCGGATGCCGCTTCGGATTTCATCGTTGTCGAATGGTTTTTTGAAATAGTCAAAGGCACCGAGTCGCATTGCTCGAACGGTACTCTCCCAGGTGGAATAGGCGGTAATCATGATGACGCGGCAAGACGGATCCGTTTCTCTGTATTCTTCAAGCAGGTCAATACCGCTGGCCTGATTCAGTTTGATATCCTGGAGCACGACGTCATAGGTGTCCGGGGCAAACTCCTCGAGAGCTGCGTTCCTGTTCTGGGCGGTGTCAACGGTGTACCCTTCCTCTTCCAGGATTAACTCCAGAAGATCACAGATGCTCTCTTCATCATCCACCACCAGCACACGGCCGTCCCGGGATGCCGTCTGCTGACCTGGTTCTTCGGTGTTGTCACTCATATCGGTCGAAGATGGAACCTGTTTTCGAAGAGCACATCAACGTACCGTAAACGGTGATCTCAGACATGGATTAGACCCCGCCGCTAGGGGTCCTGATACTTTCTACCCGAACCCCTGATGTTCCTTCCTGGTCCTCTGTCATGCGTTCCACCCGATCCTCGGAACGCAATTCGTAAAACTGATTGTCCTGGTCAAGATACGGAAAATATCGGCCATGTATGTCACGGTATAAGTCGACGTTCATCAGTCGGGATCCCGTTACAGTTGAACGGTTTTCCACAAGGTCCAGACTGTGGTTTCGTTTGACGACTGCAAACGCCCCGTTTTGATCGGCAAATCCCACGTACGCTGAATCTGAGTCGCGCACATAGATGTCGGCGCAGATGGGAAACGTGCTGTTCTGATTTTTTTCCAGTAGCTCATTGTTTTGAACAAGAAACGTCTTGCCGTGTACGGCAATAGGGAATTCGGAAATGAATCGGTCCGGACAGTGTGTGAGAATGAGCTGCTCACAGTTCAGGTCGCGAATCTGTTCGTAATCGGTGTGGACCGGGTCCCCCACCGGACCGCAGTCATGAATGACGACAGCGTCTTCGTAGAACCCCAGCGCGTTTTCATATCGCCGCTTGCTCCACTGTTTCTGAATCAGGTCATTGATATCTCCCTCGAGGACAGCGGAGGCGTTGAACTTTTCCTCGGACATGTGTTTCAGCCTCATCTGTTGTTGCTCCTCCGAGAGTTGCCTCCAGAGATCCGGGTCGTAGACCGTGTCCGAGCTGAAGACCACCCGCTCATCCGGCGTTTCAATTTCGATCCCTATGGTCGGCGGACCATGCCACACCGGATCTTTCACGGGAGAGATTGTTACGGAGTTTGTTGGGGATTCATGCTGGATCGTCCGCCAGTCCTGATGATAAAACACCTCCGATTCGTAGGAATAGTACTGTTGAGGCTCAACCCAGAGCGACGTATCCGGGTCCCGGAAGAGCATTCGGGGTCGGTTTGCTTTTTCGTGATCGTTGATAACCACCTTCGCACGATCATGGGAGACGACTTCACCGGCCTCATTGATCACTCGCCAGCGATGTTCCCCTGATTCATCCCGGCAATCCCGGATTCGATATTTTGGACGGGGCCCAAAGGGAATTTGATTGATGAAGTCTTCGTATGGCACTTCCACGACCCGTTTAGAATCCGGGCTGAGTGTGCGTTCAAGGGCTCCGCGACTGTTTTTCAAAAATTCCTCATGAATCGGATCCGACGTGATTAAATTCAACCGCCGGTCACCTGATACCTTATATTTTAAGTACAGGGCAAGATCTGTAAACCAGCGTTTGTGATCCTCGTGAGAGTGCGTGGC
>CAZQNZ010000009.1:0-12043 GCA_964594615.1 uncultured Planctomycetia bacterium | reverse complement strand
GCAAGCTTGCCGGCACGCTGGTACCGTTCCTCCGGGTCACGATTGAGCAGTTTCATGACGATCTGTTCAAGACGCTCCGGGATATCCCCGGCTTCCTGTCGGGGAGGGGGGATTTCTTCCTTCATGACACGATCGAGAATCACATCCGTTTCCGGACCGTCAAAGAGGCGGTCCTGGGTAAGCATTTCATAAAATACAACCCCCAGAGAAAACAAATCCGACCGACCGTCCGTCTCGTCAAACTGCGCCTGCTCCGGAGACATGTACGGCGCTTTTCCCATCAGTACGTCCCCTTCTTTGTCCAGCATCAGGTTTTGTGCTTTCGCTATGCCAAAATCCGTTAGTTTGACCACACCTTCTGAACTGATCATGATGTTTTTTGGGCACACGTCACGGTGGACGACGTTGAGGCAGTTTCCGTGCTGGTCACGCTTCGTGTGTGCGTGCTCCAGGGCTTTTGCGATCCGCGTGATAATAAACGCTGAAAGTTCATACGGAATCTGACGGTTCTCCATCAGATGTTTTTTGATAAAATCCTTCAGTGTGATGCCCCGGACGAACTCCATGGAGATGTAATACAGATCGTGGATTTGACCGAGGTGATAAATTTGCACAATGTTAATATGCACCAGATCCGCCACCAGTTTGGCCTCTCCGACGAACATCTTGACAAAATCCTCGTCGTCCGTCAGGTCCTGGCTGATGGTCTTAATGGCTACCTGTTTTTCAAATCCCTCCACCCCATGCCGGGTTGCCTCGAACACCTTTCCCATTCCGCCCGAAGCAATTTCCTGGACGAGCTCATAGGAGGTATGGTCCTTGAAGAGTTGAAACAGATCTGGCTCGTCGCTGCTCACCTTTGGCCCTCTACGAAAACAGAATCAGATGCATGCTCATATTGCAGCTACCTGTAACTTCTGGAAAGGACATCAACGTTCGAACGAACTCCAGGTGGACACGAGCACGCTCAGATGTGAACAATCAATGGTCGATGGACAATGTCGGAATTCATTTTAACTTATCAACTTATAGAAATACAGGTTCTGCAAGAGATCCCTTATATCACACCCAATGAAGTAGACTCCATGAGCCTCGAACACATGAGGCTTTGTCTCTGCACGGGTATAGATCTGACGGTCGGTCCCACGGCTTGCTCATCGGATTCACTCGTTTTCACTGGCCGGTTTCTCCGATTTGATACCCAGTGATGTTTTGAATTTCGTAAACGCTTCCTGGATGGCGGGAAGGTGTCCGAACCGTTCCGCACTGAGCTCAATCCGGTAATAATATTCGTCGATGAGCGCTCCGATAATCCAGCGTCGCTGACTGACGCCGTTTCCGTCCATCGTTCGGACTTTCATCAGATACGACTGCTTGCCGAGGCGAGGGAAGCGACGTTGTTCCTTTCGCTGTGTTCGTACGTGATCAGGTTTCGCTTTCAGGGACTCAAATTCCTGATCCGCGTACGCCCAGATCTCCCGTGATGGATCCACGGTCATTTCCGATTCCGGCAGCGTCTCTCCTTCTTCGTACCGGTACAGGGAGACCTGGTTCATCTGAATCTCTTCCCGCTTGTATTGAACGGAATCACGATCACGGATCTCGACCCAGGACGGGGGGACGCGGTACGTCACCTCATGAAAGGTTTTATCAACCCATCCTTCATCTTCCTGGTTGGAAGAGGTTTGACAGGAGGTTATGAAAGCACCAGCGAGGAGTATCAGGACAAGCGAGAAGCCGTGACGAACTGCTGTTTGATGAAACAAGGGGACCCCTTTGCCAAGAAATTCAAACACCGTTAGAACGAATAACCCAGTGTCGTTACAAATCGCAGATCCTCTTTCTCCGTGCCGGGAACCGGGTCCGAATCGTAGACCTGTTCGCCATACAGCTTGAGGGCCCAGTTACCGGTCAGGTCAATTTGAAGCTCTACGGACGCTTCCTGCCGGTATTCTCCGGAGTCGGTAACGCTCGGAAAGACTTTCAGTTCCTGTCGCAATGTCATGCTCTCGTTTAACTGTGTCTTGAACCGCTCACCGATCAGGACAAACAATTCATCTTTATCTTCTGCGTTATCACGAGCCTCATGTCGATAGGATGGACCCGTGCGCACTTTCAATTCCGAAGGATAATCTACCAGAAATTCCATTCCCGCACCGGCGGAGGTGTCGATAAAATAGTCCAGGTCCCGTACATTATCATACCCAACGGTCAGGTCATGATAGAGGAAGGTCTGGGAGCTCAGCTTATAATTCAGCTGGTTTTCAACATCGCCCCGATCTTCCGTGGTTTCATCCTCGGAGGTTGCGTAATTGTACTGAGCGGTGGTCTCGTTCGTTAGTGTCTCGTGGTCATAGGAAAGGCGCCCCCGAATGTAAAAATCATCCTCCGTGGAATTCCCCCGTTTAATCGAATAGCCCAGGTCCAGGCTGCCGCTCCAATGGACCGGACCGGTCAATGGAATCTCTTTTCCGGGGGGGGTACCGGCGTAACGAATCTGAATCTCTTCCGTTGACTTGATGATTTCCCGGTTCAGGGTCACCGTGCCGCCATCTTTGATGTCCAGCGTCGTATGCTCGTCCGTCTGCTCGATCACCCGTCCCGTCAACGTATCCGAATTCGTGAGGGTCACTTTTGTGCGGTCCAGCGTAAAATCGCTCACGTTCGAACGCTGAATGACCTGTTTGCCTTCCTCCATCTGAGTCATCGTCAGTTGCTGGTCCGTTTGTTTCGTAATCGTCCCTTTGAGAACGGTTCCATCCTTCAACACCACTTCGTCAGCCGTCAGCGTCGACAAACCAATCAATTGAAACATCAGAAGCGCATACAGACCGCACAGGGCATCGGGTCGTTTCAGTATACGATTCATTTCGGTACCACAACGCACAAAAAAATTCAGGAAGAAAGCCGAGCAGTGAGGAGCTGCTGCGGAGCTGGAGCGGAAATGTATGAACGTCCACGATCACACCCATTTGCACGGGATCGGTTGACCGTCGCATTTCATCCAGATCCAACTTGATCTATGATCGAAGGATGGTTATAATAGCCAATTCAATTTATGTTATCAACTGGTGTTTTTAGTTGAGCCTGATGTTTATCGCGAGGTCGGGATCAGGTGAATTTTTCTCCCTGCACAGCCATTTGAAGGAAGCGGTGTCAACGGTGAACCCGTATACGGTACACGAGTTTGTGACCGCATGTAGCCGAATATTTATTGCTCAGTAATACAAAGAAAAGCGATGACAACTCAGATTCATGACGATGAACTTACGACGGAACTACTTTTTAAGGAACAACTCACATCCGATGAAATTCGTGCGTTGAGTGATCATATTCGTAAGAACGAAGAGTTTCATTCGGAGGTGGATGACGTTTACGACGAATTCGAGAAGCACCATGAGGAATTTTCCAGCGATAATCGTGCGATCGTTCGCAAAGCCACTCTTGGCTGGATCCTTGGAAATTCGCTGGAAGCCGTCGAACTGCTTGATGGAGTACAGCCCAATCGGGAATCAAACATCGTACTCGCCCTGGCCCACAAAGAACTTGGAAACTATCATGAAGCACTGGACCTATTTGAAAAGGCTTACGAAACGGTAAAGGAACAGGATGGTCCAAGAGGATATCTGCTTTCTGACCTGGTGGAATGTCACCTGCAGCTCAATCAGCTGTCGGACGCCCATGAACTCGTCGAAGGGGAAAAGGAGGAGTATGATGACGATCCAAACATTCCATACCTCCAGGGGTTCATCAGCGAACTTGAAGGACAGCCACAGCTGGCCCTTGAGAAATACCAGGACGCCCTTGAACTGGATGAAAACCACATCCCCACGCTGTTTCGCAAGGCGATTCTCATCGATCGTCAGGCGGATCAGCTGGTGAATTCCGACCAGGAGCCCGAAGAGTACGCGCAGTCCATCTATGAAAAGATCATGGACCTCTCTCCGTCGTACGAAGGACCGGTGATGAACCTGGGGGTTCTGTACGAGGACCAGGAGGACTACGAGGATGCTCAGGAGTGTTACCAGATGGTGCTGAATGAGCAACCGGACGATGAGGTGGCGGAGATGTATTACGGGGACGCCGAGGCCTCCATGAACCTGAGCTACCGTGAGGAGCGAATGCGCGAACGGCTTGACGTCGGACGCATCCTGAACAAGGAACTATCCGAATTTGACTTTCCCCAGCGTATCATGGATGCGTTCGATCAGCTCAACGCAGAAACACTGGGCGATCTCATTCAGTGCAGTGAGGACCAGCTTCTTGCCTGTAATAACTTTGGCCAGTACTCCCTTGATCGGGTCAAGGATTTCCTTGATGAACATGATCTTTCCCTTTCACAGAGCAATCGAAACAAGGTGACCCTCAAACCCGGTCCGCCGCCCGAAGAGGTTGACGACATTCTCCGGAAACAGATCGAGGAGTTCGACTGGTCCGCCCGCAGCAAGCGCGCTATGAAGCGGTTATCCATCTACAATCTGAAGGACCTCGTCGAGCACACGGAAGAAGAGCTTCTGGAATGCCAGAATTTTGGCGAAACGTCCCTTCAGGAAGTCAAGGACACGCTCTCCGAACTGGGTCTGAGTCTGAAAGACAGCGAAGATTAACCCCTTCGGTCGTGACAGTGTGAACGATTCTCCTTCGTGAGTACGTTCACAGGTACGACGTTCATACCCGTTCGTTGGTCGTATCCTCTTTCCGTGTATCGGCGTGTAAGACCGTTAGGGAAGGAAGGTGATCCACGGATAGAGACCTGAGTACGACCAGATTTTTTGATCAGGTGTAGACGATGCGATATGTTGAATCCGAGTAAATGGCCCTCTTCTCTCCAGATTGAACGGCAACCATGCGATGAGTGATTCAATGTCCGAAGAACGTCGTGACGCCCGGGTGGTCGACATCGGCGGTGTGAAAATCGGTGGGCAGCATCCGATCGCTGTGCAGTCCATGACCACGGAGAAGACGGAGGACGTTGAGGCCACGGTTCATGAAATTCACGACCTGGAAGAAGCAGGTTGTGAAATTGTGCGGGTGGCCGTCCCCCACAATCGTGCGGTCCGAGCGATACCGGACATCAAGGAACGGATCGACATTCCCCTGATCGCGGACATCCACTTTAACCCGCGTATCGCCAAGTACGTGCTGGACATGCCCATTGACAAAATTCGTATCAATCCGGGCAACATCGGTGGCCCTGAAAACATGCGAGAAGTGGTGGATAAAACAAAGGAGAAAGGAATTCCGATGCGCATCGGCGTCAACTCCGGGTCGGTGCAGGACAACTTGCTGGAGAAATACGGGTATCCAAGTCCGGATGCCATGGTGGAAAGCGCTCTGAAATATACTGAAATTGCTGAGGAACAGGGATTCGAAGATATTATTATTTCGGTGAAGTCCACGGACATTGAGACCTGTCTGGAGGCCAACCGGCGCGTTGCCGAGGAGACGCCCTACCCCATTCACCTGGGCGTGACGGAAGCCGGCTCACGATTCTACGGGTCGATCAAATCGACCGCGGGGCTCGCACCGCTTCTGATGGACGGCATCGGAGACACGATCCGCATCTCACTGGCGGAAGATCCCGTCGAGGAGATTGAGGCCTGTTTCTCAATTCTGAAGGCGACGAAGCGACGGGTGACGGAGCCGGAAGTCGTTGCCTGCCCGACCTGCGGACGGATCAACATTGACCTCGAATCCCTCGTGGAGGAGGTCGAGCAGCAGCTGGAAGAAGAGGGGATCGATGATGCGATTCGAATCAGTGTGCTCGGATGCGCGGTAAACGGCCCGGGCGAGGCTCAGGAAGCGGACATCGGGGTGGCCGGTCAGGGAGGACGCGGCATGATTTATCGCGACGGCGAGGAAGTACGACAGGTGAAAGAAGATCAATTAGTCGACGCTTTACTTGAAGAGGTGGAAAAACTGAAGAATGAGCGATCAACAGAAGAACCCGTCTGAATCACGAATTGCTCGGCGTACGAACAACGTCAGTGAATCCAAAACGGTGGCCATCAGCAACCTCGCGGGAGAACTTTCCCGCCAGGGGAAAAACGTCATTTCCCTGAGTGTAGGTGAGCCGGATTTTGACGCACCGGCTCCCGTGCGGGAGGCGGTCAAAAACGCTGCGGACAAGGGGAAGACCAAATACACCGACTCCGCCGGCATACCCCCGCTTCGAGAACGGCTGTCCGACAAGTTTGATGAGACCAATGACATCGAATACAGCCCGGATCAGATCGTCGTGACCAGCGGTGCGAAACATGCCATTTACCTCGCCCTCCAGGCGGTACTGGATCCGGGAGATCAGGTACTAATGGCTTCCCCGTACTGGGTCTCGTACCCGGAGATGGTCAAATCCATCGGCGGCCAACCGGTCGTGCTCGAGACCTCGCTGGAGGATGATTATAAAATGACACCTGAGCAGGTACGTGAACATGGATCAGAGGCGGAACTGCTGATTTTGAATTCTCCTGCCAACCCGACCGGCACGGTGTATACCCCGCAGGAAATTGAGGCCCTGACGGAGGAGGCGCTTCGTCAGGATCTTCTGCTACTGTCCGATGAGATTTACGAGGAATTTATTTACGGAGACCTGGACCCCCTCTCACCGGCCTCCCTCAGTGAGGAAGCGTATAATCAAACGATCACAATAAACGGATTCTCAAAGGCGTATGCAATGACCGGCCTGCGGGTCGGTTACGTGGCGGGCCCACAGGACGTGCTGGATGCCGTTGGGAAGCTGCAAACGCACACCACAACCCATGCGTCATCCGTCGCGCAGTGGGGAGCCCTGGCGGCCCTTGGCGTCTCCGACGAGGAGTTGAGAAAAAACCGGAAAACATTCCGGAACCGGAGAGAACTGGTGGCGAAGGCCCTTGATGATATGCCCGGGGTCAGCGTCACGGTCCCGGAGGGAGCGTTTTATATTTTCCCGGATGTATCCGGACTTTACGATGGCCATTATGACACGTCATCCGGGGAGGCCAGTGTCGATTTCTGCCGGGAACTGCTGGAGGAAACCGGTCTGGCTCTCGTACCGGGGACGGCGTTCGGTGCGGATGGAGGGGTACGCATCTCATACGCTGCCTCTCGAGAATCGTTGACGGATGGCATGAGCCGGATGAACGAGTTCGTGTCCAACCTTTCCTGACCAGAGGGCGTTCCTTCCTGCGGGGGGTTCGTACGTGCAATCGGCGCAACGTCCACCGGGGGATTTCATCCCCCGGCTATACATGAACCGTCCTCTTCGAGGACTCGTCCCGGAGCCGTAACGGTACGACCCGTGGATCGATCGAATGGAGTCCTCGTAGAGGACGACTCATGTTTAGCCCCCGGATGAAATGAACGAAATGAATGGAATCCGGGGGTGGACGGATGCGTCCAATTGTCTCGAGCCCCCCATCGCGGGGGCGACTCTCACGAACTCCTATTCACGAGGAGTAGAACCCATGTCCGTCTCATTTACCCGCCTCAGTTACCATTTCATCTGGAGCACGAAGGATCGAATGGATCTGATGAAACCGTCCCTTCAACCTCGTTTGTACTCATATCTGGGGACAATCGTACAGGACCTGAACGGAACGCCGGTGAGGATCAATGGAACGCAAAACCATGTACATCTTTTAGTTCAACTTCATCCATCCACAGCCCCATCGGATGTCGTCAAACGCCTGAAATCCAACGCTTCGCGCTGGATCAACGAACAGTTTCCGGATCTGTCCAAGTTCCAGTGGCAGGAGGGGTACGCGGCTTTCACGGTGAGCGAATCCGTGATGCCGGACCTGAAAACCTACATTCGGAATCAGGAACAACACCATCGCAACACCACATTCCGTGAGGAGTACAGGAAGTTTCTGGAACGACACGGAATTGATTCGTCCGAGGATCATATCCTCTAACCATAGAGCCACCCTCCTGCGGAGGGTTCAAACATGTTCTGGAATCCCGGGAACCGGGGGATTTCATCCCCCGGCTACACATGAATCGTCCTCTACGAGGACTCATTCCGGTAAAAATACGGCACGAGGAGGCTCGATCGAACGGAGTCCCCGCAGCGGTGTATATTGAACCGTACTCTACGAGGACTCGTCCCGGAGCCGTAACGGTACGACCCGTGGATCGATCGAATGGAGTCCTCGTAGAGGACGACTCACATCCAGCCCCCGGATGAATTGAACGAAGTGAATGGAATCCGGGGGTCGAACGGGGGCGTCAATACATTTTGAGCCCCCCACCGGGGGGGCGGCTCTGCCAACCCCGATACAGAAATACGACGGTCCCGTCCGATCATTGCCCTTCTTTGTTTATTCCCGTTGGGATATATACGCCGGAGGAATACGGTCGGCCACGTAAACCACGCTGCTGGCCCGTTCGATTCGTATGCCGTTCTGCTGGGCACGGGACGCGTCGATTTTAAGAACGATCGGATGATCAGTATGTCTGCGACCGACCTCGCGGGCTTCGTCGACGGTGGATGAAAGATGTACTTTCTGACGACCCTGCTTGCGCAGGCCTTCTTCAAAGATGCGTTCTGCCGCTTCCGGATCGGTCCCGTGGTAAAGCGTGTTCTGGTCAGCAGGGGTTAACGTCGGATCGATGCCGTTTATCGAATGTCCGTACCGCGCCCGGATCCGGGATTCATTCAGTTCATACCGACCTTTCGGGTCTCGCTCAACCGTTTCACGGAGCACCTGTTGGTCCGCGTCGAGGTTGCGCTGTTTGAGGCGTTGAATTAATGCCTCCACCCGAACCCATCCCTCCTCGTCGATCTCCATGCCTTCCGGATCGTGGCGCAGGAGGTAGGACATGGTTTTGCTGATCTTCTGTCGGCTCATCGGTCTTTCATGATGAATGGAGGAACTGTGAATAAGACGCTCAAAACTTTGAGCGGATGGAGGGAAATTCAAACAGCTCCCGGTAGATCTGTCTCATACGAATTGTTTCCAGCATTTTTCGAACCAGCCTGCGCACCTTTTCGGAAGAGGCATCCGTTTTTTCAAGCAGTACCGGCACCACGTTTTGCCCGGAATTCATGACTTTGGAAACCAGTTTCATGGTCGTTTTCTGATCCGCTTGTTGCTCCAGTTGTTTCAGCTTTCGATTCACAAATTGACGCGTTTTCCGTGATGGGGAACCGAAGTCCTGTTGTTTGAGCTCGTCAATCATTTTCGACTGATCCATGTTTCCTCGGGCGCTGCGGTATCGTTCCTTGACCTGCTCGCTCTGGATCTTCAGACGACGCATGCCCATATCATAGATCAGGGCTGCCGCCCCGTACCGTTTGCTTTCCCGGAAGATCCCTCCGAGGGCCATCATCAACGGTTTTCCGATACGTTTCTTTTGTTCCTGATGAAACCGGAGAAGCAACTGTTTGCGGGCTTGTTTTTTGCGATCGGCCCGTAACAGAGCGTACGCCGGTGTCAGACCGACCCGGTACAGGCGAATGAAGGGCGTGATTTTCCGCACAATTTTTTTCTTTTCTCTGCCGGACCGCACCAGTGCATCGGTGTATTTTAGTAGAACCGGATCACTGAACCGTACCTCGACCGGTCCCTCTGTGAACCCCGAGACCACCCGGTCCGAAGACACGGATTGAAACAGGTCCGCGTAAAATTTCGGGTGGTGTCTGTTCAAAATCAGGGAAAGCACGTCCTGATAGGTGGATGATGCCTGATCGTACCGGTTCAGTTGATAATAGGCATCAGCGAGTCCATTAAGGAGGTCCGGTAGCTCGTAGTCGATTTGATCCAGTTGATCCTGGCCCTGATTGAGCACCGGCACACTCCGTTCCAGCGCCCGGTTGTCCGTGATGATCTCCAGCGAGATGGCTCGTGCCAGCGTGTGAAGGTCTTCGGCACGCACAGGGTCCTGCCGGACGAGGTCCAGGAGATGGGATTGGAACGTCTCCTGATCCAGGAACCGGGGGATGGCCTTCGTCCAACCCTGCTTGATGAAATTCCGTACCAGTGGATACGTGTGATCGACCGTCTTCTTGCTGTAGACGTCTTCGATGGTCCCAAGCAATGTCGTCCGTTTGTCCCAGTTGATGTTGTACAATCGGAGGACGCCCTGCAGCAGTCCATCGATCAGATTCGACGTGTCCCGTTGCTTCTGCAGTCGTTTGATCAGGGCTGTTAGATCAGACAGGGTCTCGCCCACGGACTGATCCCCCGCGTTCAGTTTCCCGGGATTGGACTTCTTCGGCCGGTCCAGAACCTCAATGGTTCGTTCGACGGTGGCAACAGCGCGGTCCGGTTCTCCCTCCTGGAATTCTTTCAGGGCAAGCCGAAACAGAAGGCCCGGGCTGGTGATACGATCGCGGAACCGGTCTACCAGCCACCGGGCACGAAATCCGGCCTGTCGCAGGTACGAACGCAGTTCGGCACGGAGGAACGGCTCGTCCACCACCCGTTTATAATACCGATTTGCTTTTGATAAACGGTCCCTGCGCCGAAAATACCGGGCCAGAACCAGGTTCATCATCACACTGGATCGACGGTCGGCCAGCTGTTCAAGATCCGTGATCCACTCCTCGTTGTTTCGCAGTTTGCTGGTGACCATGGGCACGACACTTGCATACTGCCGGACGGACGTGCTCGCAAGATCCTTCATCACGTTTATAAACTCAACGGAGGTCGTGGCCTGTCGAAGAGCCAATCGATCGTCAAGACGTTCGGCAATCCGGTTGAAGGGAAAACGATCACGAATCGGTTTCAGGTATCGATCCACGCGATCGGGGTACCCGGCCAGCAGTGATCGATACGCGGCTGCATAGTTCATGTACGGCAGGAGGACCTGTGAGCGAATATAGGGAAACGTGGTGATGTACATTTCGTCCTCCGTGATGTTCGTCTGGGAGGCAATCCCGTCCTTGTAGGCCTTCAGCAGGCGTGAATCCGGGTACGTTCGGCGTGCGATGTCCACCGAATTCTGGAACTCCTCCGTGTGGAAATGCGTGGGACCCAGCATATACCGGTAGCGAATCCCGGCCTGCATCAAATCTTTGTACAGTTCGCCGGTCACTTCTTTGTCCAGTTTCTGATGGACGCTGCGTGTGCTCAACGACGATACCTCCGGGATGGCCGGATCGTCGAGCCAGTCGGGAGGCTGAATCGTCCGATCCAGCTGCGATCCGGTCCGAACGCTGTACGTCAGCAGGTATGGCAGTGATCGATTGAACCTCGGGGAGTCAATGCGAACCTGTTCGGGCAGGGTCACGCCGTTGACCTCCTGATGACGAACGGCGGTCACTCGATGAATCCGCCGCTGATCCTCCAGCCTGATCTGTTGAACCTGCCAGGTAGACGGATCGATCAGAATGTCTTCGGTGAAATAAAAGGACTTGAACATCGTCTTGTGCCGGCGCAACCGCAGGAGTTTCGAGCCGTTCCGGGTCACGTACGAGATGACATACCGCTCCCCGAACGTTCTCAACTGCTGCGGAAACAGTTGAAGAGACATCAGCATGGATCCGTATTTGACGTCGAACCGGTCGCTGGCCACGTGCTCCAGAAAATAATGATCGGACAGTCCGTACCCGGTCCGGGCCGCTTTACGGTACGGCATACGCAGCGACAGCGTAAACGATTCACCACCGGATTGATTCGTATGGAACAGAAACGTTCTGGCGGACGAATCCGAGACGACGTCATACACGTCGACCGTTGCGTCGCTTCCAATCCGGTAATTCTTCGATCGGACGAAGGCCCCACGCTTCCAGTAAAGCCGTCCTCCTCCGTCCCCGGCTCCCCGTTTCGCTTGAAGCTCGACCATCGCCCTGTTCAACGGCTGGGTCTTCTGACGGATGTTCCGGATGATCTCGTTCAGCGTCGGCGGCTTGCCGTTCGACTGCTCCTGTTCCTGTGTGAGGCCGGTTGATGGGAGCAAGCAACCGATCGCGAAGACGATCAGCAATAAGATCGCTGCGCAAATGTGTTGTAAAGAGGGGGCTAGGAGGCTGTTGAAAAACCCTTGTATTGTCAGCGGTTCAATTTCCAAGCAGATCAAGGAACGAGAAGGAGGCGATGCCGAACGTGCATCGTCGACG
>CAZQNZ010000008.1:27773-39234 GCA_964594615.1 uncultured Planctomycetia bacterium | reverse complement strand
TTTCCATCAGTTCTTCGAACATGGCGTATCCTTCACGCTTGTACTCGATTTTCGGATCTTTCTGGGCATAACCCCGGAACCCGATCGCGTCCCGCAGCTGCTGCATGCTGTAGAGGTGATCCTTCCACTTTTCGTCCAGACGGTCCAGAAGAATAAACTGCTCGATCCGACGCATCTCATCCTCTTCCAGTTTTTCCTCCCGTTCCTGGTACGCTTCTTCGACCCGGGACATGATCGTATGGAAGACCTCATCCGGTTCCTGGTCCTCGATTTCGGAGACCCCGACGTCCAGGTCGTAGGTGCGGACCACCCAGTCACTGAGTCCTTCGTAATCCCAGTCTTCCTTGGGTTCTTCCTGATCGAGGTACTGGTCCACGGCGTCGCTGGTGACATCTTCGATCATATCCATGACCATGTCCCGCAGGCCTTCGCCCTCCAGGATGTCCTGTCGCTGGTCATAGATGATCTTCCGCTGTTCGTTCATGACTTCGTCGTAGTCCAGCAACTCCTTTCGGATCTGGAAATTTCGATCCTCTTTCTTGGTCTGGGCCCGTTCGACGGAGCTCGAAATCATGGAACTTTCGATTCCTTTGTCCAGCCCCTCCCCCTCGTCCATTCCCATGGAGCCCATCATACTATCGACCCAGTCGGAGGCAAAGACTCGCAGTAGTTCATCCTCAAGTGATATGAAAAACTGGGATGAACCGGGGTCTCCCTGACGGCCGGCACGGCCCCTGAGCTGGTTGTCGATTCGACGAGCTTCGTGGCGTTCCGTGCCCAGTACGTGAAGTCCTCCTTTTTCGGCGACCCCTTCCCCGAGTTTGATGTCCGTTCCACGGCCGGCCATGTTGGTGGCGATGGTGACCGCTCCTTCCTGTCCGGCCTGTGCGACAATTTTTGCCTCGCGTTCGTGTTGCTTGGCGTTCAGCACTTCATGGTCAATGCCGCGTTTGTCAAGCAGACGGCCGAGCCGCTCGGATTTGTCAATATCCGTCGTGCCGACGAGCACCGGTCGTCCCTCTTCCTGAAGAAGCTCAATCTGTTCAGCAGCGGCTTTGAACTTGTCCTCTTCCGTTCGGAATAGCAGATCCGGGTGTTCCGTGCGTCGCAACGGTTTGTTGGTCGGCACCACGACCACTTCAAGATCATAGATCTCGTCGAACTCACCGGCCTCCGTTGCGGCCGTACCGGTCATGCCCGAAAGCTTATCGTACATTTTGAAATAATTCTGTAGTGTGATGGTGGCGAGCGTCTGGTTTTCCTTTCGAATGTCCAGATTTTCCTTGGCCTCCACGGCCTGGTGCAGCCCATCACTCCAGCGGCGTCCCTCTCGAAGACGGCCGGTAAATTCGTCGACGATAATCACTTCGCCATTTTTGACGACGTATTCCTGATCTCGCTGGTACAGCTCGTGTGCTCTGAGGGCCTGTTCAATGTGATGGGGCCAATCCATGTTCTGGCCGGTGTAAAAGCTATCCACGCCGACGATTTCCTGAGCTCGTTTAATGCCTTCCTCCGTCAGGATACACTGGTTGTCTTTTTCTTCAACCTCATAATGTTCACCGCGGTCAAGGGCGCGGGCGACGCGGTCCGCTTCGTAATACTTTTCCGTGGACTGATCGGCCGGTCCGGAGATGATCAAGGGGGTTCGTGCTTCGTCGATCAGAATGTTGTCGACTTCGTCAATGATGGCAAAGTGGTGGCCGGTCACACACTGTTCCTGCTTGTCCACTTTCATGTGGTCACGCAGGTAATCGAAGCCGAATTCATTGTTCGTTCCGTAAATGACGTCCGCCTGGTAGGCCTCCTTCTTGCCGACGTCCCGCAGGTTCCTCAATTCCTCATTCGGCTCGTTCAGGTGGTCCGGATCGAAAAGTTTGGCTCCCTGTTCCGATTGGATGGCGGAGACATCCAGGCCAAGAAAATTATATACCGGTCCCATCCATTGCGCGTCACGCCGGGCCAGGTAATCGTTGACTGTAACAATGTGAACCGGATCCTTAAGAGCGTTCAGGTACGCCGGCATCGTCGCTACAAGGGTTTTCCCCTCACCCGTTTGCATTTCGGCGATCCGACCCTGATGCAAAACGAGACCCCCCAGCACCTGAACGTCGTACGGACGCATGCCCAAAGTGCGAGCTGCTGCTTCTCGAACGACGGCAAAAGCTTCGGGCAGGAGATCATCCATCGGCTCGCCGTCTTGAAGACGCTCGCGGAACTCACTTGTCTTCGCCCGTAGTTCCTGATCTGAAAGGGATTGAATCCTGGGCTCAAGGGATTTGACCTCCTCCACGAGCGGGAGAAGTTTTCTGATCATCCGCTCGTTGTAATTACCGAACAGAGAGGAGAGGAAATCGGAGATCGTCTCGAGAAATTGCATGTTCGGGTAGGTGATAAACCGTTTGTGAAGAAACGTCGATTTAGAGCGCGAAAGTGCGCCAACCAACTACGATGTGTTGAACGGCCGCCGCAGACGACCTGCTCCAACCACTAGGCGAATCAGGCGATTGAGCTATAGAAGCGAATCACTCCAGCTGAAGAATGTCGTGTACGACAATTAGATGAATGTACTATCATAACTTGCGAATCTGCAGAGTTCAACTATTCAGGTTTTCCAGCCGCTCTTTCCCTGGGCGGATAATACCTATTGATTCTCAGCGATGGAGTGCACGTATTGTATGACACACCAGCGTTCTTTTTGGGTGAGCACCTGTTTGAAGGCCGGCATCGCCGTTCCCGGTTTCCCCTCGCTGATTCGCCAGAAGAGGTATTGATCCGATACCTGATCCAGATAGGCAGATGAAAAGGCCCGGGGCTTCGGCTTCAGACCCGTCGACACGGGTCCATCACCGGTTCCGCTTTCACCGTGGCAGGCGCTGCAGTGGTTCTGGTAGATTTTTTCTCCCTTCTGGATCAATCGAGAATTTAGTTTGGGGGCGGATACGGTTCGGTAGGATTCAGGGGGTTGGACGGGATTGAAGTTGTTGTTCGAATGTTGCTGTGCTCCTGAGGGGTCGAGCATGCCGGAGAGGAGATGTTTGTGCTCACCCGTCACAACATAGAAAAAGACGCCTGTGAACAGGATCAAGCCGATACCGGCAACCACATACCAGTACATACAGGTATGGTCGTGCTCATTTCCTGAGGACCGTTCCTCTCTCTGATCAGATGTCGACTTCGTATCATGACTCATGGTCATCCCGAGAAATGCAATCGAGATCCGAATTGTGCTTGATCAAGCAGTCTATGGCCCGGTCGTATCGCTCGGGATTTGATTCACGGACGTTATCATGTCCTGCTTCAGGGAATTCCACCCAGGCTTTCGGTTCGGTGGATTGCTCGAAGAGGCGACGACCCAGAGACATGGGGATGACTTCATCCCGCTGGCCATGCAGATGAAGAGCAGGTTCGGTCACGTTGTGAATGCGTGACTGAGAATCCATTTTCGTTCGAAGGAGAAGATAGAGATACGGTATCGGCATGGATGCGTTTGACATTTCGGGGATGCTTGTGAAGGTGGATTCCAGTATGAGGCCGCCGGCATTCACATCGGAAGCCAGTTTCGTCGCGACGGCTCCACCGAGTGACCGTCCAAATAGATAGATGTCATCGGTGGGGATGTTCCGATCTTCCGTGAGAAAACGATAGGCCGCTTCGGCGTCCCGGTACAGTCCCTCCTCATTCGGTTGTCCCTCACTTTTTCCGTAGCCCCGGTAATCAAACAACAAGATCTGGATATCCAGGGCTGCGAGGTACTGAAACAGGTCCAGCCGGTGGGTGACATTCCCCGCATTTCCATGGCACCAGAGAAGAGTTTCCGGTGTGTCGGACGGGAGCCACCAGCCATGTAGCTGGAGTCCATCTTCTGTGGAAAATGTTATGTCGTGAAACGTGTTGTTCAGTCCGTCCGGAGACCAGGTTCCTTCCGGATACCGGCTCGGATAAAAAACCAGCCGGTTCCCCAGAAACGCTACGATCAGCGCCATCCCAACGCTGTTCAGAAACAAAAGCAAGAAAACACGAGACACCATTATGAAGACCTAATGAAGGAAGGTTTGAATTATAAAGTCAGTTTTCACAGCGATATTCCTCTGTCGTGGAGGGGCCGGACGCTGGGCCAAAGACATGCCCGGTGACACGGCAAATGTTGATCATTCGTCAAATACGAACTGTTTAATCAACCGTGCGTATCGTTTCCCGGCAACGATGCTGATGTTGTTGTGTCCGGCCCCTTCGATCTCTTCGAACGTTTTCGGGGGATTGGCATGTTCGAACAGTTTACGACCCAGCTCAATGGGTATGATATCGTCCTCCGCACCGTGAATGAAGAGCAGAGGAACCTGTATTTTCTGGATACGAGATAAAGAGTCAAATTCCGAGGAAACCAGATAGTGAAGACCGGGTATCGGTAGGATGTGGGGAACCATGTCACGCACGTTCGTGAAGGGGGAAACCAGAATCAAGCGGTTAATCTCCTTGTATTTAGCCAGGTGTGTGGCCACGGCTGAACCCAGCGAACGGCCAAGGGGTACGATCTCATCGCCCGCTATCTCCATTTCGTCGGTCAGAAAGGTATAAGCAGCTTCTCCATCCCTGTACAGTCCGTTTTCGGAGGGGGATCCATCACTCTTGCCGTATCCCCGGTAATCGATAATCAGCACCTGACATCCGAGTCGGTGTAGTTGAAGAACTCCCTGATACCGATGGGACAGGTTGCCTGCATTACCGTGAAACCAGAGAATGGTTCGATTGGTATCCTTGCGCGGGGCCCACCATCCGTGTAGCTCGATCCCGTCGGATGTCCGGAACCTCACGTCCTGGATCGATCGGCCGATTTCAGGTATCTCCCAGTTGCCCTCAGGATGTCGAACCGGGTGATATATAAAATAATTTTCCATAACGAAGATCCCTGCCGCGAACAGCACGATATATAGAATGACTCGTATCGAAACAGTCGTCCAGAACGACCGGGACGTCAGCTTTTCAAGAATGGAGCCAGACATGACCGATTATGATAGGTTACTTACAACGGAATATCGAGGATTTCAGGGAGATCTGCTCGGTTTGCTAAAACTGGATCGACTCAAATAATTTTTGATCATGACATGGTGTTCCTCAGTGCTCATAACCTCCTGAATTGCATTTTCCCGGACCGCCTTTGTACAATTGGTACTGATTTGTATCATGAAGAATCCGTTGTCATTCACTGAGACCGTTTGTCGATGACTCTGTTCAGATGGAGGTTGCATTGAACGATTCAGATCCGGCGCCCGGAACGGACGCTCCGACATCCAATCAGCTTGCGGAAAATGTACGTCGTATTCGTGAGAATATTGCCGACGCCTGTGAGCGTGCGGGTCGGGATTCAGATGAGGTTCAAATCTGTGCCGTGACGAAAAATCGTCCTATCGAGGCGATTGATGCCCTGAAGGACGAAGGGATTACGTATATCGGGGAAAACCGTGTACAGGAGGCGGAACGAAAGTTTCGTTTTCTACCGGAGGACTGTCGGATGGATCTGGTCGGTCATCTTCAGTCCAATAAAACGTCCACGGCCGTGCAACTGTTCGATGGCATGCAGTCGGTGGATCGGTTGAAGATCGTAGATTATCTACAGCGTCATTGTGAAAAGCGTGACCTGCAACTTCCCGTGTATTTGCAGGTGAATGCATCAGGAGAAACGTCCAAGTTCGGGGTGGAGCCTGAGGATGTGAAACCTGTGCTCGAGGAGATCATCGAGGCTGATGCACTGACCCCGCGCGGTTTTATGACCATGGCCCCGTACGTCGATGATCCTGAAGACGTACGACCTCTATTCACGCGACTGCGGGAGATCCGGGATCGCTTCGCCGACGAGTATACGGAGCACGAAATGGGGGAATTGTCCATGGGAATGACACAGGATTATCCGGTGGCTGTGGAGGAAGGATCAACGCTCGTTCGAATTGGAAGAGGGTTTTTTAACGGTACGGAGTGGGAGTAAATGGCACATCTGATTGTTGAAAAAGGATCCAGCAAGGGGGAATCCCTTGAATTGCCCGATGAGGGCAGGGTGGTGATCGGCCGCTCCGACAAAGCGGATTTCCAGATCCCGGATCGGTTTGTTTCACGAACCCATTTTTCGATCGAACCGAAGGAGGATCGGTATGTGATCCGTGATCTGGATTCGGATAATGGTACGTATGTGAATGGGGAGGTCGTTGAACAGGGGGTTCTTGAGGACGGGGATCATATTCAGATTGGAGAAACGTATCTATCGTTCGTTACCGATGAGTCAAGGCAGGAACGTGAAGATTTAATTGGAAAGGAGGTCGGTGGGTACGACATCCTTGAACGGATTGGACGTGGAGGTATGGGGACTGTTTACAAAGCACGGCAGATCAGTCTCGATCGGGTCGTTGCACTTAAAATACTCGATAGTGAACTGGTCAAGGATGATAAGTTTGTGGACCAGTTTTTCACGGAAGCCCGCTCTGCAGCACAGTTAAATCACCCGAATGTGACGAAAGTGTTTGATGTTGGAGAAATTGACGACATCTATTACCTTTCGATGGAGTATATTGGTGGGGGATCACTACATGATTTGCTCTCCGAGCGAAATGTGATGGATCCCGAGCGAGCGTCGGAGATTATCCTGGACGTGGCGCGTGCACTCAAGTTCGCCAAACGGAAAGACCTGGTCCACCGTGATATTAAGCCGGCCAACATTATGCTTACGAATGAGGGGCAGGCGAAGTTGATCGACCTTGGCATTGCCAAGCAGGGGTTAAAAGAGTGGGAGGAAGAGGATGTAATGGTGGGGACCCCGGATTACATGGCTCCGGAACAGGCCACGGAGCAATCCGTGGACACCAGGGCGGATATATATGCGCTCGGGGTCACATTTTACCGTATGGTCACCGGTGAGCGACCCATCAAGGGGGATACCCCGGATGATGTCATTGATAACAAATTTGAGACGGATCCGATCCCCGCTTCCGAGAAAAACAAGAATCTGCCGAGCTGGATCTCCTCCCTGATCATGGAGATGATTCAAAAACAGCCCTCTCAAAGAACCTCGACTCCTGACGAGGTTATTGACCGGATCGAACGGGGGTTGGAGGGGAGTGTGGGATCCGGACGAAGTGCAAAACGTATGCTGGCCCGGAATGTGACCTCCAGCAGATGGACCATTTTTATCGGTATATCGGTGGTGCTGCTTGCCGCACTTGGGACCGTGTTTGTCATTCAATATTCCGGGGGGACGGCAGAAAGAGGACTCACAGAAAAAGAACGTGAACGCGCAAACGAATTAATGGGTAAACTTCAGACCCAGCGTGAAGAGTTGGATGAATCTCCTTCCAAAGAAAAGTATCGAATTACAATTCAAAATCACGAACGGTTTCTTTCCCGTTACGGGGACCATAAAAAAAGCAAACAGGTCAAGGTGTTTCTGAAACGGCTCCGATCAGATCAAAACGAGTTTCTCCTCAACAAGAACCTCAGTTCACTTCGCCAGAAGTTCTCGGAGTTTCAATCGTCGTTCAAGGAGCGTTCACTCGACGCGGTTGACCGAATCAATAAGGCGATTCAATTCCAGAAAGAGAACGTAAACCGGATCCGCTCTACCATCACGGACCTCCAGAACAAATTTGAGGAAACACAATCAGGTGAACTTTCAGATTTCGATCGGAAGGTACAGGATTGGGGTTCCAGTAGATCGAGTGAACTGGAGGATTATCGAGAACGTTTTGAACGTCTGTCTGAACACCTCAAGGAAAATGAATTTCGTGAAGCCCGGGATGTGCTTTCAAGCTGGCAAAAGGAGGATCGGTTTCAGTCAGAACCGTTTCAGTCGTCTATCAAGGCGGTGAGCAACCGGTTTAACAAACAGGAACGCCAATTCTACTACAAACAAACAAATCAGATTGTGGAGGCGCTTTCCGGACACAAGTTTGAACGGGCCAACCGCTTGTTGTCCTCCCTCCAGCAGTCGATAGCTTCTAAGAAGTATCAAAAGAAGCTGTCGGAGAAGCAAAAATCGGTTCCGAAATTAAAACAACAACGAGAAGAGAAGTTACAGCAAGAACGGAAGCTCAAAGAGCAGGAGGCAATTCTGGAGGCAGGGGTCGATCAGTTTGTGCGAATGGAAAACCGCGCGATTGCACCGGGTGACGTACGTTTTGATACATCTTCCCCACCGGAATTCAGAGAGAATGAGCTTTATTTCAATTTCTTTCGATTTCTGATCCGCCGATACCAGAAATTTTACCGGCTGCTGGGGAACCGAGTTTCTGAATTCAGTATTAAAATTCTGGATGACCCGCAGTATGGCCAGGTGCGAATCATCAATAGCAGTAGCAACTGGGTGGAACTTAAAATTCCGGATCCGGACGTATCCGCCACCTCTCGGCGCGCCTGGAATGAATTCAATATCCAGAAACTACTGGATTTCGTGTTTCAAAATCGAAATGATCTTCGACCCGATGAGCGTACAACCCTCGGCGTGATGTACTATTTACACGAACACAGGAAGAATGTGTCGACCTCCCGTCTCGGAAGTTTGATTGGTAAGGACAAGCAACTACAGGTCAATCAGTCTGGATCTGATTCCGATGCAAAAATACGTATGATCCTCCTTCGAGAACATACTGGTTTTCAGGAACGTATGGTGGATCGCCTGATGAAATCCGCACGTCAGGCGATGGCCCAGGGTGATTATCGGTTTGCCTGGGATGCACTTCATCTCATGCGGGAACGGTAT
Source organism: uncultured Planctomycetia bacterium (assembly GCA_964594615.1). Lineage (GTDB taxonomy): Bacteria > Planctomycetota > MHYJ01 > CAYXQY01 > CAYXQY01 > CAYXQY01. Next base: position 30,491 of record CAZQNZ010000008.1, on the reverse strand, counting down.
GAGGACCTGTCGTATTTCCAGAGTAGAAGTGAGGAGGCAAACGGTTTGATCGAAAAACTCCAATCGGTCGTTCAGAACGGCAACAGTGCAGAGACCGAACAGCTTACGACATGGCCCGTGTTCATTCGTCCGTATCAGGAGACATTTCAAGAGAATCATACGCCGCGAATTGAACAGCTCCTGATGAAAATGGATTTTCGAATGGAGTACGAGAAACGAGGTCGAATCCTCCTGCACCTCGGACGATATAACGAAGCGTTTGAGAGTTTTGTCAGCATGCTTGACGAAGATTGGAAACAGCGTCTTGCAACCGGAAAGTCAGGACGCGCCGATGGGGCGGGGTCTTTACAGTTTTACAAAGACTTGTACAGGGCCGCTATTCTTGCCGATAAAGCAGACCAGATTTGCAGAGACCTCCGACACTGGACCATTCAGTTGCAGGAAAAAAACGGTGCAACTGAACAAGAAATTAATCAGGTGCGAAACCTGGAGAGTCGGTTACAGGAAGATCGACAGGAGTTGCGTGCACTTGAACGAGAGTTTGTTAAAGAGCGGAATCCGGTTGAAACCCTCAGTAACATGATGGATCTCTTCGGAAAAGACACCATCCCGAATCTTAAAAGAAAATATCATATCGTACAGTGTATGAGAGAGGAGTTTCCAGATTCGACACCCGTTACCTCCGGACAAATGCACTTGTCTGCTGCGAAGCTTCTCATGAAACTTGGTGACTACCGGGAGGCAAACCGCCTGCTTGCGTCGTTTCCGGATGAATATCCGGAGCATGAAAAAGCTCGTCATGTCACGGAAGACGACGGACTGCTTACGGAAAGCAAACAACGCATTTCAGAGTATGATCTCCGATAAACAGGGGGCTTCGAATGCAGTATCGACTTCAAACACAGGTTTTCTTCTTCCTGCTTATGGTCTTGCAGGGATGCTCTTCCACGTTCGAAGATCAACAGCCGGAGGAAAGCACAGCGATACAACCAGGGGATACGGTGGTAGTTCATCTGCCGGAAAACCGTACGGTGAAATCGGGACGAACATTCAGCGACCTTACGGAATCGGAGGGAGGGGCCACCGGTACGGATGTCAAGGTCACTTCGTTCCCACGTGCTGGCCGGCGGGTACAGGATGCGCTTGTGTCCATCCTTGAGCAAAATGAAGAAGATCTCGGATTCCTGGAGAGTGGATCGACCGGAATCCGGATTCCATACCGTTTTTCTCCGGAGCAATCGGATCTGAACCTTGATGTGCAGAAAACGGACCGAGTCGTAAACCTGGAACAACTGGACCCAGAAGTGATGGAGTCATCAGCGGATGTGGTGATTTCAGGTCGTATGGATGGCGGGTTTGCCGGGATGGGAAAAGCGATTGAGGAAATGACGAACAAACGTGTGCCGGACCGTCATGCCCTGTTTCACCTGGAAACGCTGTGGCGTGTGACGCTGCCAAGTAAGGGGACCTCGAAGACCTTTCGTATCAGTGATGATGCCCTCGTCGATTTTTCTATCCATCCGGATCCCGTCAAGCGGTTTTATCAGTTTAAGAAGACGTTTCAGGAACTGCTGAGACGTGTTGCATGGCGAGTGGCCAGCCGATTGGTTCCTCATCAGTACGATACGTCATTCGGAAAGGAGGAGAAATGATCCGATCCGCTGGTGTCGTTTTCTTCTCAGTCACACGCCTGTCAAGGTTGTTTCATTCACAGGGGTAACATGTCTGCTTCCTTATCCGTGATCATACCGGCAGCAGGGGAGGGACTGCGCCTCGACCGCGAACCCCCAAAAGCAGCGGTCAGGCTCTCCGGAAAAACACTTCTCGCCTATGCCATCCGTCCGTTCTTCACACTTGAGGTACTCAGGGAGATGGTCATCGTTGAACCACCGGATACGTCACTCCGATCACACCTGGAAGATGACCTTCTGGACAGTGGACGCGTTCAGTTTACGAAAGGAGGCTCCTCACGGCTGGAATCCGTTCAAAACGGGGTTAATGCGTTACGTGAGAACTCTGAGATGATCATGGTTCATGATGCGGCTCGTCCGCTGGTTTCCCATGAACTCATCCGGCGTGTCTATGATAAGGCTCTGGAAAACGGGGCGGCGATACCGATATTGCCCATTCCGGATACCGTCAAGCGAGTGCAGGATCAACAGGTTCAGGAAACGGTGGACCGGGAAGCACTTTTTCGAGCTCAGACACCACAGTGCATGAGACGGACACACTACGAAGCTGGACTGAAGGAACTTTCAGGGGATCAAGAGCGCGCGGCGGCGCTGACGGACGATGCGGATGTGGTCCAGGTGGCGGGGTATGAGGTGCGGACGGTGAAAGGAGACTGGAGAAATTTTAAAGTGACCTACCCGCACGATTTACGGCGCGCGGAACGGTTGCTCAAGAAAGCGGAGTGAAGGAAAAACCCCTTAATCTGTGTTGAGAGGGCGAGAAGAACTCGGTGGAACCGTTATCCGACGGCTGGTACATCAAAAATAACGACGGATAACAGGAGGATTAGGAAGAAGACCGGAGAAAGGGCCAGGGAAAAGACGACCAGATTCTCAAATTTCATATGCATGAAATTCAGGGCCACAAGCGTCATCTTGACCGTTGCCACCAGGAAGATAAACCCAATGAACAGCTCATATGGGAGAATGTCGAGCTGTTTCACTCCCCACTGTCCGATCATGAGTGCCAGCAGGATCCCCCAGATCA
>CAZQNZ010000008.1:0-27673 GCA_964594615.1 uncultured Planctomycetia bacterium | reverse complement strand
TAAAACAGCGGGAACAGGAACACCCAGACGATATCAACAAAGTGCCAGTACAGCCCGGCGTATTCGAGTCGATATTTGTTGTCTTCCGTCCAGCCAAGAACGGAACCCAACCAGATGAGCAGGTTGGCAACAATGCCTCCCAGGACATGGACCCCGTGTAAGCCGGTCATGCCGTAGTAGAACCCCCAGAAAAGGTTCTCGTTCTTGCTTGCATCCAGCTTCGGGTTGCCAAGATAGTAACCACTACTGATTTCACTCGCCCACTCGTAACTTTTGATCCCCATGAAGAGACAACCCAGCAGGATCGTGGCGAGCAACCACCAGTTCCCGGCCGAAGGACGGTTTTGATCGAAGGCTTTGTATGAAAGTACGATCGTCAGGCTACTGGTCAGGAGGATAATCGTGTTGATTGTACCGATGATTTCCTTCAGGTGTTGCTGAATCGTCCACCATTCCCACTGAGGGTTGCCCAGTCGAAACAGGAGAAAGCAAATGATGAGCCCTCCGAACACGACGACCTCGGAGGAGAGAAACACCCAGATACCCACCTTTCCCTGATTCATGTCCGGAAGGTGAACATCTTTCGGTGGATCAGCATGTTTTGCGTCAGCCTGTGCCATGGTCTCGATGTTGAATTAAGTTTTATCCGTAACAGCGGATGCCGCGGACAGGTCACGACTCTGCGGTAACCAATCCTCCTCCACCTCCGGGGAATTGTATTCATATGGGTCCCGATACACCGTCGGGAGTTCATCGAAATTCCCATGTCCCGGCGGAGAAGGTGCCTGCCACTCAAGCGTATTCGCGTTCCAGGGATTTCGACCGGCTTCGGTCCCCCAGAATCGTGAGTAGATCAGGTTAATGACGAAGGGAAGCTGTCCGACGAAGAGCACAATTGCGAAATACGTTGCGAGTATATTGTAGTCCTGGATGTCCGTAAGATAGGGGTATTCCGAGGGGTTGGCAATCCGTCGAATATGTCCCCCAAAACCAAGCATGAACATTGCGCCAAACACACCATTGAAGCCCACGAAGGTGAACAGGAAGTGGATTTTGCCCCAGAATTCGTTCAACAACCGCCCGGTCATCTTCGGAAACCAGTAGTAGACACCGGCGAACCCACCAAAGATCACCGACGAAAACAGGGTATAGTGAAAGTGCGCGACAACGAATTGAGTGTCGTGAAAGTAGATATCAACGGGAGTGGATGCGAGATAAATACCCGTCACGCCCCCAATAATAAACACCAGCAAGGTACCGAGTCCGAAAAGCATTGGTGTTTTGAATTCAATGGAGGCACCCCATAGCGTCGCTACCATTGCGAACACCATCAGGGCAAACGGGTCTGATATCAGAATCGTTGTAATCATGAATGGAGCGGCCAGGTCCGGATCCATCCCGCTTACGAACTGGTGGTGAGCCCATACAAGGAAACTGAGAAAACCGGCCGCAAAGGTCATGTAGAGAATGGGGCGGTAGGCGAAAATTCGTTTACGGCTGAATACGGGAAGAATTTCGAGCAGGATACCGAATCCCGGCAACATGATGACGTACACTTCCGGATGACCGAAGAACCAGAAGAGGTGCTGCCAGAGAAGCGGATCTCCCCCTCCCGCGGGTTCGAAGAAGGCCGTGCCGGCCACACGATCCAGAAACATCATGACGCATCCAGCGAGAAGAGGACCCACGGAGAGAAGGAACATGAATGCGGCGATGACCTGCATCCAGACCATGATCGGAAGCCGGAACAAAGACAACCCGGGTGCACGCATTTTGAGGCTGGTTGTGATGATATTAATACCCCCGAGCAGGATTGAGAAAAATTCCAGACCGACGGCGATCAGCCATAAATTCATTCCCCATCCTGAAGATCCCTGGTACCCTCCGGATGCAAGGGGGGCATAGGCGGTCCATCCGCCTTGAGCTGCGCCTTTCTCCATGAAAAAAGAGAGAAGGAGAACGATGGACGCGACAAAAATGGTCCAGAACGACATCATGTTAATCCGGGGAAACGCCATGTCATCCGCCCCGATCATCAGGGGCACGCAGAAATTCCCGAAAAATCCGAGCAGAATCGGCATGGCCACAAAAAAGAGCATGATTGTCCCGTGCATTGTGATGAGAATATTGTACACCTGCTCGGATATGTACGTGCTGCCGAATTGTGGGACACCGTCGGAAAATTCCAGAGACACCAGAGAAAGCTTCAAGCCGATCCGCAACTGGTCACCGAGAAGCTGGTTTAGGGAGGCATCCAGCACGCCCTGAAGAGGGGGGAGAAGAACCTCGTTCGTGTTATACTGAATCCAACCAATGGCCGGACCGAGCACCGGAAGCGGTTCGCCCGGAAACGCCAGCTGCCAGCGAAACAGGTACGCGAGGAAACCACCCATCGCCAGCCAGAGAAGACCGATGCCAAGATACTGTTTACCGATGGTTTTGTGGTCGACCGAAAAGACGTAGGCATCGATAAAATCTTCCAGATCCAGACGGTACATCCAGAGCAAGGTACCCCCGGCACCAGCCCAGAGCATGCCTGTAATCCAGCCTGCAGCAGGAACGGTATACCAACCAATGTAGAGATGAAGAAGGCCCCCGGTGATCATCCAGACAAAGACGAGCAACCAGTGACGGAGCAGGTACGCAGCAGCTCCTCCGGTGATCACCCACCCCGTGGCAGCAAGGTATCCCCCGGCGCTTCCCGCTCCCCCGGCTGTATAAAGGGCATACGTCCCGATCAGAAGCAGGAGTACATTGAGCAAGGCATGGAACCAGGGCGATTCCGGGACCCCGTGATGTTCATCATGATCGTCGTGATCATGATCGGCTTCCACGTCGTGCTGAGGTGAATCCGTCTGATCAGTCATTGGGCCGTCGTGTGAATTCGTGATTATTGAAAGTATTGACCGTAGTTCAGATCACCCGTTTCCAGTCGTTGAAACGTCTCTTCCATGACACCTTCGGGAAGCACGCGCAACTGAGCGACCATGCCTGAGTGACCCGTTCCACACAATTCGGCACAGCCGATCGTGTACGATTCCCGTTTATAGTACGGGGTTTTGTTGGACTGAATTTTTTCAAAAAGTGACCGTGCATTCTGGAGATGCTTGCTGATCTGTTCGGTTCCGTCACCCTGAAGATCCGAGGCACGTTGTTGAAAGGGACCATAATGATTTTGTTCAAGGCGTGCGTAGTCGGGTACACTTCCTTCCACGTCAAATCGGGAAGCGATCGCGTCCTTGTGCTCGCGCATGCTGGCAAGACGCTTTTCCGTAGCGTCTCCGGAAAACTGATCACCGGCGACTGAAATCGCACCATTTAGCTCGGATAAAATTTGCTGTTCCAGGTACGTCGGACGTGTCGGTTTTTTCGCCTTCATCCAGGCATCGATGTTTCGGCCGGGCACCGCGTCCTGTTTGAACCGCATGTTCGGGATGAACAGGCTGTGAATGACATCTTCGGACGTGATTTTCAGTCCGATCTGTTTCCCGGCGGGAACGACCAGTCCATTGTGATTAACGTCGTCGCCTTCATCCACTTCCACCACATTTCGGGAGCGAACTTTCCCCCGGACAATGCCTCGTTTGATCGTTTGATCAATTGTGGTGTCGAGGGTTCCGTTTGGACCCGCGTAGTAAAAATCCCAGCCGAACTGTTTACCCACCACCTGAATCTGAGCCTCCGTTTCCGGTTGGTCGATTTTCAGGTCTCCCCAGACCACAACACTGCTGAAAAAGATCCACAAATCCAGACCCAGCACGAGAATCGTGGGAACTTCAATGATGGCGGTGCGTGGAATGGGGATTCCCCCGATTTCAAACAGGGTCTGATGGCTATCCACGTACTCACCAGTACGCCCCTCTCGACGCCGATAAATAATACAGAAAAGCAGGATGAGCCCGAACGTAAGCAGCGTCCATGGGGTGATGATGTAGGTGACAAGATGGAGCAAACCATCGACCATTTCCCCGGATTCTCCCGCCGCATTGGTTGGCAGGAGTGAGATCTCAGGCAGGAAAGATTTCATCGTGTACCGTCTGTTAGATGGTATGAGGGAACGAACCAACGAAGTGGGCGGTCCAGCAACCAGCAGAGTTGTATCCTTCGGATAAATCTGAGCAATATGGTAATGAAGCCGGATCTGAATATCAAGTGCCGTTCTTCTCTTCAATCGTCCAAGTGAGAAATAGATCGTGGACTGGTTTGCGTGATGGGACAATTACTGATATACCTAAATACATTTCAACCAGAAATCAGAGCCTCGAAGATGATGCGAACTGATATTCGCTTACTGCGCTGTGTGATCCTATTGAATTCGACTGGAGAGCGGAAAAATGATTCATCCTGACGAGATGACGGATATTGGCCTCGGAACCTGGGTGTTCGACAAGCAGGAATGGATCGGTGATCGGAGCCCGGAGAAGGTGTTGAATGAAGCACGCGATGGGGGGATCAATGTCATTGATACCGCGCCGATTTACGGACGCGGGCGATCGGAATCATTGATCGGATCGGTTCTGACGGACCGGGGGGACCGGGAGGAGGTTTTTCTGTCCACGAAGTGTGGCTTGAACTGGGACGAGGAGAACAGTGTCTGGCGTGACGGCCGGCCGGAACGACTGGAAACGGAGCTCGAGGACAGCCTGGAACGTTTGCAGACGGATTGGATCGACGCCTATTTCATCCACTGGCCTGATGAAGAAATAGATCTCCGCGAAAGCATGGAGACCCTGGAGTCCTTTCGTGAAGCAGAGCACATTCGGTTCATCGGCCTCAGCAACGTGGACCGGGAGGACATTGAGGTTGCTCAGGAAGTGGGAACGGTCGACTTTTTGCAGCCGCCTTTTAACCTGTTCGAAAAAGAGTCGGAAGAAGAATTATTCCCGTTTTGCCGTGAGCACGACATCCGTGTGATGTCGTACAGCACATTGTGCAGAGGACTGCTTACCGGGAAATACGGACCGGATGAAGGGGAGGAGGTACACGATGTTCGCGGTGAGGATCCAAAGTTTACGGATCGTCGGAAAGAGTATGTGATGGCTGTACGAAAGATTCAGCAGTACCTGAAGGGGGAAGGATTCGACGAGATGGCGCCGGCGGTGATACGATGGACGGCGGATCAAGCAGACATCACCACAGCGCTGGTCGGGGCACGAAACAAAGACCAGATCCGGCAGAACCTGAAGGCCCTTCAGCTCGAGTTGTCGGAAGAACAGCGGGGGGAACTCCGTGAGATTGCCGAGGAGGCAATCTTCTTTCACGTCGAGCCGGAGTTTATGGCTCCACCAAGCAGGGAAGAGGTGGCGAAACTGCTTTAAAGCGAGATCCCATCTGATACCGGGATTCACTTATAATTCTCGTTTAGTCGGATTGGTCGTCAAGGCGGAACCCTCGTTCGTTAACTGGTCCGATCATGTCCTCAAGAAGAAAGCATTCGAGGTTCTAAACGTCTTTCGGAGATCGGAAGCAATCATCGCTTGCAAGGAGACCATCCGTAACGCTTTCCGTTTGTTCTTTGCACCGTGGATGAATTCTCCGGTTCACGTGATAAATGATTGCATGAGGGGTACGTATCGGAGACGTTGATATGCATCGTTACCGCTGGCCTCTTCATCAAGGGCCGAAACAATCAAACTGACCTTGAGTTCAACAGTTGTACCTGCTTTTTCGGGAGTCAGGATACGCAGGCGATCTTCTTCGGAGAGATAAATGCCTTTCGCAAAGCTCCATCCACCAGGGTCCATACAGTTAGAAATGCTTACTGGTGTTCATTCGCTGCGGATACGGAGCTCATTGCCGGGCATTCACCCGGATTATAAATCGTGACAATGTTAGAAAAATGTGTGGGGAGCATTCCACTCCGGTTCTAATGATGACGCCTTATGGGACGAGTCATCCTCCAGCCCCATAAGTGTATGCCGGATGATGGTCAAAAGGTCAGCACCTGGTCGTGATTCTGGGTCATGATCGCGAGGTCTTTCCCCGTCCCGAACTCGGCCGGTCCAATGAGCTGGTCCTCCGAGGTAATTCCACGTGCTTCCGCACAGGGAACACAGGCAATCATACGAAGGTCATACGACTCAAGACCTTTGAGCACCTGACCCACCGGGGGCAATCCGGTTCCTTTGATTTCGTCCAGATTCGTTGCTGTCGAAGCAAGGTACACCGCTTCCTGCATCAGAAACATTTCCGGTCGCTCGTCGGGATAGGCTTGATCCTCGGCCGCTTTCACGGAGCCGTTCAAGGTGACGAAAGGCAAGATGGCGTCATTGGGCGCGTCGGGACCACACGTGGCAACAGTTAACATGGGTTGATGGTGTTGAAGGAAAGAAGATGCAAGGCGAAATTCGGAGGAGGTTAACCGCTCCGAAGCAAATCATTCTTCTCTGTATAGTGCTGGTTCATCTTGCGTTTGAGTTCGGGATGTTTGTTCAGGTCCGGGTCCTGATCCAGAACGCGGGCGGCGTCCTCCCGGGCCTCCGAGAGCAATCGCGTATCCGTGGACAGTTTCAGCAGGTCCAGTTCCGGGACTCCTGACTGTCGAGTTCCCAGAAGGGTGCCGGGTCCCCGAAGACGGAGGTCTTCTTCGGCGATTTCGAATCCATCGTTGGTCTGTTCGAAAATGCGCAAACGTTCCCGGGCGACGTCTCCCTGCCGGTCCGACAGCAATATGCAATAGGATTGATGTTCGCCACGGCCAATACGTCCTCGAAGCTGGTGCAGTTGAGATAAGCCGTACCGCTCAGCGTGATCAATCACCATAATCGTGGCATTCGGTACGTCAACTCCGACCTCGATTATCACAGTGGACACCAGCACCTGGATGTCGTTGTTACGGAAACCGTCCATAATTTCACGTTTTCGTTTCTCCTTCATCTGTCCATGGAGCAAACCGATATTCAGGTCCGGATAGATCTCTTGACTCAGACGCTTGTGCATCTCTTCGGCGGGAACGAGGGGAAGTTCCTCACTTTCTTCGACCAGTGGATAGACGAAAAAGGCCTGTCGGCCATCGTCAATTTTCTTGCGAATGAAATCACAGGCAGGTTTGAGCTTGGAACGGGAGCGTACGACCGTCTTCACCGGTTGACGGCCCGGCGGCATTTCGTCGATTTCAGAAATGTCCAGGTCCCCGTACACCGTCAGGGCCAAACTGCGGGGGATGGGTGTGGCGGTCGTGACCAGGATGTGCGGGTTGGTTCCTTTCGAGACCAGTTGTGTACGGTGCCGCACGCCGAATCGTTGTTGTTCATCCATGACCACGAGGGCCAGGTCATCGAATTGAACCGGATCCTCCAGCAAGGCGTGGGTGCCAATGATCAGGTCGATCGATCCGTCACGAAGTTTTTTGTATATCTCATCCCGATCATTCTCCTGAACGGACCCGGTGAGTAACCGGTAGGAGACGTCCGAGTCCGAAAGGTACGAGTCGATTGTATGGTAATGCTGTTCGGCAAGGACCGAGGTGGGGGCCATCATCGCGGTCTGGTAGCCGGACGCGATGGTCGCCAGCATGGCGTACAGTGCGACCACCGTTTTGCCGGAACCGACATCACCCTGTAACAGTCGATACATCACGTGATCCCCGTGAAAGTCAGACGTAATTTCATCAATCACCCGATGTTGAGCATTCGTCAGCTCAAATGGAAAACGCTGGTGGATTCGCTGATGAATTCGTTCCGTCACCTCGATGTCGTACGGGGACCGTTCTTCGAGGGTGTCCTCCCGCTGCGATTGCAGCGCCAGGAAATAAAGAAATGCTTTGTAGTAGATCACGGCCCGTTTGCCTTCCTCACCGGTTTCGTCATCCGGCTGATGAATCTCTCGCAACGCATCCGGTAACGGAAGCAGATTGCGTTGCTCCCTCAACCATTCCGGGAGAATGGGGTCAATCTGGGGCAGCAGCTCCTCCAGTGCATTTTGAATGCTCTTGCGTAACAGATTCTGGGAGATCCCCTCTGTCAGAGGGTAGACGGGAAGGAGAGGAGTCGGTTCGTCCTCTTCTTCGTTAAGAGGATAATCGAAACTGGGATGGGTCATGGAAATCGACCCTCGCTCAAATTCCGGTTCCCCGGACAGACGGATCGACGTTCCCCGTTCAAGCTGATCCGCAAGGTACTCCATGTTGAACCACGTGGCCTCCAGACGACCGGTGCGGTCGCTGATCGTGGCGGTCACCATGGTTTTTCCACTACGAGTTTTTCGTTTTTGTACCTGCCGAATGGTCCCCTCGACCACCACTTTGTCCGAGTCCTCGCGGTGGGACAGCACCTCGGCGATGTCGTCGACGCTTGAACGTCGTACGTATCGACGAGGGAGGTGAAAGATCAGATCCCGGGCGGTTTTGATGCCCAGATCGGTCAGTTCGCCGGCGCGGTCCGGTCCGATGCCTTTCACATAACGAACGGGGCTGTCGGGGGTCAGATTACCCATAGTAAGATGGTTCGTCAAGAGGGGACTCGCCCTCCAGTTCCCGTGAAAGCTGTTCGACGAGCCACTCTTCGTCGTGGTCATGAAGCCGGGCCACGTCTCGTAGTGTATCCTCGGAACCGACGACGCAGTTGAAGCAGTGCAGGTCCAGGTGATCAAACGTTTTTCGGATCAACTCTTCCGGATAGGAGCAGATGATCCGCTCGATGACCGTATCCATGTTGAATGGAGGAAGTTCGGGGGACCAGTTGTCGCTCGAATTAGTTGGTTTCACGATATTTTGCCAGCTGCTTCTTAATTTTTTCCTGATACTTCTTCGGAACACGGGCATGTTCGGAGAGATCTGACAGCGTCTGGTGCACTCCGTCAATCTGATCGTACAGGCCGTCAAACAGGGCATCGATCACTTTGATGCGAAGATGTTTGTTCTCCCGACGGTCCCCGGCGAGGTTTCGCCGAGAGCAGATCTGACCCAGGTTGTCAAGAATAATACGTCGATCCTCCGGATCCTGATAGTCCGGCATCTCAAGCATCTCAAGCAAAGCCTCCGTAATTTTTCGGCACAGTTCGCGAATTCGTTCACTTTCCAGGTCACTGCTGAGTACGTCTCCGATAATGTCGATCACGGTCAGGTTGTTCACCCGGCGAGACAGTCCTTTTAAAAGATCTTCCTTCAGATCGATATCAATGTGGGGACATTGACAGATGTCGCCCAGATCTTTCGCGAGCTGTGTGACCGAACCGGGTGCCCAGACGGTGTTAAAATCCACCAGCTCATACCATTTCTCCAGAAGACGGTTACAGATGCGCTCCCGGAATGAATCAGTCAGGTTTTCACGACAGCAAATGCGTGTGAGCCCGTCGATTACGGAGGGAATCAGCCGGGTATAAATTTCCGTTTTTCGATCGACGAGCAGTGTGCGTCCATCTTCCGTCTCCACTTCTTCACTGATCTTTTCAGGCAGGTCGCTGTCGAGGTATTCCAGGAAGGAGACACCGGTCTCCATGGCCGTGTCCGGTTCGACGAGTGGAGAGGAGGCCAGCCAGCCCAATCCTTTCAGCGCGGCATGGGGCGTGTGCTGATGTTCGATTCGGCTCCGGAGATCCTCCATTTTCTCCAGTGCACGTTCCCGGTCCGAGATCGAAGAGGCAAGGGCCTTCGCCTGGTTGACAATCATTTTGGATTGCACCTCGTCAGACGTTTCGTCGATCTGTTCTTCAAGGTGATGATCAAACGTCTGGAGCTGATCTTGCAGTTGGGACTGCTCATCGTCCGTGAGGTTCTGTGAGTTCACGTCCGGAAACCCGTTTCCGAGCACCTCAAGCGCCACCTCTCGCTGAATCGGATATGTGCCATCTTTGAGATATTCCAGGAGCACCGAAAAAATTTCGGGCCCCATTTTTTCCAGAACGACCGGTGTCATTTTACCGATCCGATCGTTCTTGAATCGTTGCAGGGGGTCGATCAGCAGCCGGGTGAGTGAGCGTTTCGTCTCATCCGTTAACGACACATGATACAGGAGCTGAAGGTCCATCAGAGGTTCACGAATTCGTCGATCTTCGATTTCCGTGACCTCGATCAGGAAGGCTTCCAGTGTCTCTCGTAGTTCAGGAGAGGGATCATTGTCAATCAGGAGTTCGTCGAGGAGGCGCAGGAGGTAGACCTTTTGCTGGGTTTCTGCGGAGGGTAGTTGATCAATAATTTCCCGGACCGCCGGTTCCCCCTGCTGGGTGAGTGCATTTCCGAGCCGACGGCATTCGATTTCCGTGTCCGACCAGCCCCGGATGGTCCGGACCATTTCATGGGAGACGTTTGTGGTTCGTTTCTCATTCAGCGGCAATTCCCCAAGAAGAATCAAAAGGTACGCTCGTAACTCCCGCTCTTCGATGGAGCGAGCTTCCTCCCAGAGGATCTCGTATACGCGATCGGGCATCGACGATCCAAGTTCCTGGTACAGAGCACGCACAGGCTCATTGATCTCCTGGAAATGAGACACCAGGGATTCAATGGTATTTCGGGTTAAGTCGGCGAGGTGATCTCCGGCATTTTCCGCGATAAACGTGGATTGCACCGTGAGGGTATCGATGATCATGTGTAGAACCTCCGGATCCGTCTCGGACTTGAGTTCGGAGGTGAACAGGGCCACGGTGATGGCTTTTTCAAGGGTGGATGCCTCACTCAACAGGCTTCGTATTTTCTCACAGGCATACTTCTTTTGTTCCCTGTCCCCTGAAAGAAACGTCTGTATGGCATCACTGATTGATTTGCTCAGGCCCAGCTCTTCAAGGGAGCGGGCGGCCTGTTCACGCACCTCCGAAGCATCGTCCGTGAGGGCATTCAAGAAGACAATGCCCTGGGTTTGTTCATCAATCGGTGCGAGCGTGAGTTTACGGAGAGCTTCAATTTTTTGTTCCGGATTGACCCCTGTAAGAACGGATAGTTTCAGTTCCTGGACATCCTCCTCTGAAAAGAGGGCATCGGTCTCATCTGTATTCAGGATGGGGTTCTGATCGGATGGGGTGGAAGGAACAAGTGTGGTTTCATCGGACGCGGATGGGTTCGGCTGGGAATCGGAACCGTCGGCGGGTTCTTGACCGGAGGACGCCTCGGAATCTTCCGACCACGCTTCCGCCGCGAGTCGTTCTTCCCGGAGACAGATGGTCGGCACCGAGCCCTGCCGGTCCAGCACGACCTCCTGAGCGGGCATATGATCCTCCCCAAGAACACTGTTGATCAGTGTTCGGAGCTGTTCGTTGGTCAGGTCTTCGGCTTCTTCAAGCAGAGCACTCGAAAGAAGCAGCTGTTCGTACGGATTTCCTTCTTCGGTCTGATTCAGTACGGCCTCGCTGACGCCGATCCCTTTCTGCCAGAGGGCCGCCACGCGGATGGCCGCCCTTTGCCGGAGGTCATATTCGGATTCAAGTTGATCTTTGCTTTCCGGTTCGACGGGTTGGATCATCTGATCGAATCAGGTAAGTTTGTCACGAAGCCGATGCTGGATCTCTTCGGGAACAAATTCGGAGACGTCCCCGTCCAGGCTCACGGCTTCTTTGATTAAGCGCGAACTGATGAATGAATACTGTTCATCCGGCATGATGAACAGGGTTTCAATTTTTTCATTAAACGTCCGATTCGTCAGCGCCATCTGGAATTCATACTCGAAATCCGACACGGTGCGGATTCCTCGCAGGAGGACCCGGATATCTTTTGTTTCAAGATAATCCACCACCAGGCCCTCGAACGAATCCACACTCACATTGTCAAAATGTCCCACCTGATTTCGAATCATCTCCTCCCGAGCTTCCAGCGAGAAAATGGCCTCCTTGTCACGGTTCTGTGCGACCGCGACAATCAGCTGATCAAAAATTTCACGACCCCGCTCAATGACGTCGAGATGACCGTAGGTTACAGGATCAAAGCTACCCGGATAAACAGCATCTGTCATATTGGAAACCGCGTCAATTGTGATTACAGAAGAACTGCATCATACCAACATCAAGCGGATCAGTTCAATTTCTAAACGTTGATCAGGAATCATACCGTCCGTTGGGGCCGGGGATTCCCAATCCCGTTTTCTTCCCAGGGCTCCGTACGATGTGCTGAACCGTTGACGTGTTTGTGTTCCCTGCCGGCCAGGGCGGAGAGTCACTGGCTTCCAACGGTGATGTCGACCTGCACTTCTTCTCCCTGCCGAATAATCGTGATGGGGACCGTTTGTCCCGGTGTTTTGTTCAGGATGTTCTTGCGGAGTTGGTTGGAGGAGTTGATTTGCTCTCCGTCAAAGGAGGTAATGATGTCGAGCGGTTTCAAACCGATCTTCTGGGCGGGCGTTGCCGGTATCTTCCGTTCGACTTCCAGGACGAGCACTCCTTTCGGCTCCTCCAGTTTGAGCACCTTCAGCAACCCTTCCCGGGATTTCACGAGCACATTGTACTTCTCCTTGATGGTCCGGCGAATGACCGGCAGGTCCGTTTTGTTCAGATTGGCCGTTTGAATACCGAGGTATCCCCATTCCACCCGGCCTTCCTGTTTCATACGTTTGATAATTTCCCGGGCTGTGTTGATCGGAATGGCGAATCCCACTCCCTGACTCCCGCCGCTTTTCGAGAGAATCATGGTGTTGATCCCAATAACTTCCCCTTTCAGATTCACAAGCGGGCCACCGCTATTCCCGGGATTAATAGAAGCATCCGTCTGGATATAGCCCTCGTCCGATGTCGGCAGGCGCCCCTGACCTCGGTCGAGCGCACTGACAATACCCGTCGAAACGGACTGATTTAATCCAAACGGACTGCCAATGGCGAGAACCCACTGTCCGACCTTGAGACGACTGCTATCTCCCAGCTCCGCCGGCGTGATGTTTTCAGCGTCGATCTTGACAATCGCCAGGTCGAGGAGCGTATCATAACCGATTCGTTCGGCATCAAAGACCCGGTCGTCCGAGAGCGTGACCTGTATACTGGCGTTCTCCCCCTTGACCACGTGGTGATTGGTCAGTATGTGCCCCTTCTTGTTCAGGATGATGCCGGTCCCTTCGTTTTCACGGTTCCGTGGAATTCCCCAGAAATTTAATTCGGGGGTTTTCGTACTTATGTTGACAACGGACGGCTGTACGAATTCTGAAACCCGGTGAAAAACGCGTGAATTTTTGCGAAATCTGGAGCCCTGCTTTCGCAACTGTTCTTTTGATAACTCCCGTTTTTCATTCGCAGTGGAGATGATGGGGCCCGTGTAAGAGTTCACGATGAACCCGACCGTTACACCGATGAGGAGGGCGATCAGCCAGAACTGTGTTCGTTTGCGGTGATTGACGAAACGCTGAAGTGAAGATCGGGTGTTGTGTTCCACAGTTTTATCGAGAAGTGTTGGAGACAAATGGTGCAGCAGGCGGGAGGCTCACACTTCCCGCACAGTGACGAGGTTTTCCGCTTCGACCGCTTTCTGGGTTCCGGCAATAAATACGATAACATCTCCGTCACTGAGGTACCCCAGGTCAACGGCGGACTCTATAGCATGGGAGAACATGGTTTCAAGCGAATTCGGATACGTGAAGGAAATGGGTACCACCCCCCAGTATAAGTTCATCTTGTGGAGCAGCAGCTGGTCGTCCGAAAAGGCAAGGATGTCCGCTCGCGGTCGGTGCTGGGAGGTTAACACCGCAGTGAGGCCGGTGCGGGTAAACACACCCAGCGCGTCGGCGTCCAGCTCTTCAGCCATGCTGATGCCTCCTTTCACACTGGCTTTGAGGTACGGTCTCCAGCCGGTCATGATTTCGTATTTCTCATGACCGAATGGAAACAGGTCATCCTCCGTGGTGGTGGCAATGGAGTTCATGCGGTTGACCGATTCAACCGGAAATTTACCGGCAGCGGTTTCCGCGGAAAGCATGATGGCGCCGGTTCCATCCAGAATTGCGTTGGATACGTCGCTGACTTCCGCCCGTGTGGGCATGGAGTTTTCCACCATGCTTTCCAGCATCTGTGTAGCAGTGATGACGCCGGCGTCGTACCGGTGGGATACGTCGACGATTTTTTTCTGCATGCCGGGGACTTTTTCAAGTTGGATCTCCGCGCCGAGATCTCCCCTGGCCACCAGCATTAAATCCACCTCGCGGGCCACCGCCTCCAGATGATTGAGGACTTCGGCCGTTTCGATCTTTGCAATGATCAGCGGGTTTGTATCCCAGTCTTTTACGCACTCCCGAAGAGCAACCACATCCTCTGCCTTGCGGACGAACGACTGCATGATGGCGTCGTATCCGACGCCCTTTGCCTCTTCCAGGTCCCTGCGGTCTTTTTTGGTCAGTGCCGGTAGGCTGGAAAGGGTCGTATCGGGGAGATTGACGCCTTTGTTTGAGGAAAGAACTCCTCCGCGATCCACTTCACAAGTGATGGAATTTGACCCCGCGGATTGTGCTTTGAGCTGGATTAACCCCTCGTCCACGTAAATACGATCCCCGACCTGAATGTCCTGCAGCACACGAGCGGGCGAGATGGAAACAAGGTCCGCCGTGCAGGGCTCGTCACCGGCAACAAGCTCCACCGTCGATGACCTTTTCAGTTCCACGCTCTCATCATCCTGTACTTTTCCAGTGCGGACCCTGGGACCGGTTAAATCCTGAATCAGTGTGATGTGTCGGCCGGATTGGTCGATGGCAGCCCGGGCTTCACGCAGAAGGTTTTTCCGGCTGGATTTCGATCCGTGAGAAAAGTTGATACGAAATCCATCGACCCCTGCCTTGATCATTTCCAGAAGTGTTTCCCGGTCGGAGCTGGCCGGACCGATCGTGGCGATGATGCGCGTTTTTCTCACAGTGAGACGGATCCACCGGGGTCAACGACCTCCACATGGTCCGCCCTGCGTGAGTCAAGTTCCGCTTTGAGGGCCGCTGGGGTTCCGGTTAACACCGGGAACGTCCCGTAATGAACCGGTACTACTCGATCAACGTCGATGAGCTCGATGGCTTTGGCTGCCTCACGCGGTCCCATGGTAAAATGGTCTCCGATGGGCAGAATCACCAGATCGGGATCATAAAGCTCACTGACAAGGGCCATATCACTGAAGACATTCGTATCACCGGTGTAATATACGGTCTTATCAGTGGAAAAGTCCATGACCCATCCGAGCGGATCACCGCCGGGGCCCAGTGTGTTGTCCTCGTACATCACACAGGAACTGTGCTGGGCATGTACCGCCGTGAAGTCCACCTGTAGTTCTTCCGAATGAAACGATCCCCCTTCATTCATGGGAACGACGTTTTCCGCTCCATTGTTCTCCAGCCAGGTGGCGACTTCAAAGATTCCGATCACCTGAGGGTCAAACGCATCAACCAGTCGAACCGCGTCTCCGGCATGATCGAAATGGCCGTGGCTGAGCAGGAGTCCGTCCAGGGCGTCGATGCCCTCAAAGTCGTCCGGGACCCCCGGGTTTTCGTCCAGCCAGGGATCGATGATCAGACGTTTTCCCTCCGGGGTTTCCACAACCAGTGTCGAATGTCCGAGCCAGGTAATAGTGACATCTTGATCGGTCATGGTGCGAAGCAGAAATGAAGAGTGGAGCTGCTTGATTACTCGAAATTGCGGCTTCCGAACATTTGATTATTCAAAATGGATATTAAGTTCCTTCTGTGGAGGTTTCAAATATCAAATCCGGGGTCTCGAAAATGTATCACAGCGGCATTCGACCGTGAATGACTTGACATGAATGACCGTTATCGAGGGGTTCAGTGAGGTCCCCATGAACTGAACCAGTGAGGGGAATAATAGCAACTCGACCTCGCTCATCAGGTGTCCCCGGAGGTGGTTGGAACACAAGAACTGCTGTCCCCTCCGTCGCAACAGTCATGAACGACCTGACCGCAGCAGGTGCACTGCCAGTGACTGTGAACGTACACGAGCTCAGTCTGTGCGTTACATCGCGGGCAACGAGCGTTTTTCGTACTCGGGTCAGTGGACATGACCGAACGATGAAAGGATCGAACTGTTGTACCAATCGTACAGGGGAACCCTCGCCTGTTCCGAAGGTGTACTTATTGACACTCCATTATAGAGAAGATGCGCGACCGGAACCATGTTCGTCCGGGGCCGTTAGATTTTCGCCGATCAGCACGTACAATATGCATCCGGAAGCACTACTGAGGGTCGATTCAGGGCCTTCGGTAATGATTGACGTTCATGGGTATTTTCCATCGAGGAAATTGATTTATGTCGCGAACCATATACTTAGTTGATGGATCGTCGTATCTATTTCGGGCCTACCATGCCATGGGCGACCTCCGCAATTCAGAGGGTCTTCCGACGGGGGCGGCGTATAATTTTACAAACATGATCCGCAGTTTGCTGGAAGAGAAAGAGCCCGAGTATCTCGCTGTGGTATTTGATCCGGAGGGGTCGACCTTTCGGAAAGAGATGTACGAGGAATACAAGGCCAATCGGGACGAAACACCGGAGGAGCTCGTTACTCAGATTCCTTATGTCGAGGAGATTCTGGACGCGATGGGGGTTCCCCGGGTTTCCGTGGAAGATTACGAGGCGGATGACGTGATTGCCACACTCGCCACACAGGCACGAGAAGAGGGGGACGACGTGGTTCTTGTCAGTTCGGACAAGGACCTGACTCAGCTGGTCGGGGATCGAATCCATATGTTTGATACGATGCGGGATCGCAAGATGGACGAGGAGTATGTGCTGGACCGTTACGACGTTCGGCGGCCGGATCAGATGGTGGATTATCTTGCAATGGTTGGTGATAGCAGTGACAACATTCCGGGCATTTCAGGGATTGGGAAGAAGAGTGCGTCGAAATTATTACAACAGTTCGACTCGATGGAGGAGGCCCTCGAACACCCGGATCAGATTGATTCGACCCGCATCCGAAACGCGATCAACGATGCGTCCGATGAGGCATCACTGTATAAAGATCTGATCCGTCTTCGTAAAAATGCGCCGGTCGACATCGACCTCGAGGATCTGACCCTGAAGGAACGTAACACCGGACGGCTGCGGGAGACGTTCAAGGAGCTGGAATTTAACCGTTTGCTTGAGGAGCTGCCCCCCGAGCGTTCACTTGATGAGAGCACCTATAACACGGTAACGGATCTGGAGTTCCTGGACGAACTCATCGCAGCGGTTGAAGAGGAAGGGCACATGGTCCTTGATCTGGAGACGTCCGGTCTGGATCCGTTTGAGAACGAGATCATTGGCTTTGCTCTCGCACTACCCGATCAGGCATTTTACGTTCCGACCCGACACACGGGGGAGGGGGGGGATCGTCAGCTGGATCATCAGGAAGTTGTGGAACGTCTCAAACCCGTGCTGGCCTCGCAGGACGTGACGGTCTGTGGGCAAAATTTGAAGTTCGATCTGAAGTTTTTGATGCGGGAATCGATGGAATTGAACGGCATCAGCTGTGACACGCTGCTGGTATCATACGTTTTGCAACCCTCACGCTCCAGTCACGGATTGGATGCACTCGCACGCACCCTGCTGGATCATTCAATGACCCCTTACGATGAAGTCGTGCAAGATCGGGATTCACTGAGGGACGTCGACGTGAGTCGGGTGAGTGACTACGCGTGCGAGGATGTCACGGCGACACGGGAGATTGCGAAGATTCTGTTGGATCGGCTGGACGAGCGAGAACTGGTGGATTTATACCGGGAGATTGAAGAACCGTTGATTCAGATCCTGGCGGAGATGGAGCTCACCGGCATTCGCATGGATCCTGAGGAACTGGAAAATATGCGGGAAGAGTTAAATGAGAAACTTGCCGCACTTGAGAACGAAGTTTGGGAGGAGGCGGGCCGAGAATTTAACCTGAACTCACCGCAGCAGATGCAGGAGGTATTGTTTGAGGACCTCGGACTGGAACCGGTGCGCAAGACGAAAACGGGATATTCGACGGATGCGGACACGCTGCGGGAACTGGCCGATGAACACCCGGTTCCTTCCATGATTTTAGAGCATCGGAGCCTGTCGAAACTGGTGAATACGTACGCAAACAAATTACCGGAGCTGGTGAACGAGGAAACCGGCCGTTTGCACACGGAATTTCATCAGACCCGTACGGAAACGGGGCGATTGAGCAGCAGCGAACCCAACCTGCAGAATATTCCGGTGCGTTCGGAGGAGGGACGCCGGATACGGGAAGCGTTTGTTGCGGAGGAGGGCTGGCGACTACTATCAGCGGATTATTCCCAGGTGGAACTGCGTGTGCTGGCTCACGTGTCCGGGGATCAGGTGATGACGGACGCCTTCCGGGACGGTCGAGACATACATAGCACCACTGCGGCGGATATGTTTGACGTATCGCTGGAGGAGGTGGACGAGGAACTCCGAGAAACGGCCAAGACCATTAATTTTGGGATTGTCTATGGGATCAGTGCGTACGGGCTGGCACAGCGACTCGACATCGAGCCGGATCGGGCACAGACCTACATTGATCAGTACCTGGAGCGGTACAGTGGTGTCAAACAGTACATGGATGAAATTGTAGAGAAGGCCCGTGAAGACGAGTACGTCACCACGCTTCGCGGACGCCGTCGGGATATTCCCGAGATTCATTCCGACGACTACAATACCCGATCTTTCGCGGAGCGAACGGCCATTAACACACCAATACAGGGATCGGCTGCCGACCTGATTAAAATTGCGATGATCGATGTGTATGAAGCGTTAAATGACCAACAACTGAAGGCGCGGCTGGTTCTTCAGATCCATGACGAACTTGTTCTCGAGGTGCCTGAACGCGAGATGATGAAAGTGAAGCCACTCGTGGAGGGAAACATGTCATCGGCGATGGACCTGGACGTCCCGCTTGAGGTTGAGATGTCAGATGGCAAGACCTGGGCGGACGTCAAATGATGGAGATGGCTTACGATTGCAGGACTTCTCTTACTGATTGCATGATCTTGCATGAACAAAAAAAGCTGGAAGGGTTCACAATCTTATGATGGATGACAACTCCAATCCAACGGACAAAAACGACCCGGACAATGCGGATTTCCCGGGAAGGAGCGAACGACAGGGAGGGGAGGAGACGTTTTCGGGGGAGGAGAAACAGCTGGTTCTCCTTCTGCTACTTGCGGGGCTGGTGATCAGATTGATTTACGTGACGCTTGTACGTCACGATCCTCTGTTTTACAGCACCTTTCTTGATGCGGCGAATTATCGATCCTGGGCCGAGTCCATTACGAACGGGTCGCTCTGGTCCGGCGTTCATGACGTCATGCCGTTCTATGCGTATCTCAATGCCGGGATGCTGGCACTGTTTGGCGACACACTGGTGCCGTTATACGTCTTTCAGACGCTGGCCGGACTGCTGACAGCGTGGATTGTTTTTCTGCTCGGGCGAAACCTGTTTCCCGAACCGACGGGTTTACTGGCAATGGCCCTGTTTCTGGTGCATCCGGACTGGATCGTGCTCGAAACGCGACCGGTTCCGACGGTCTGGACCGGGCTGTTTGTCGCTGCTGGGGTGTTGTTCCTGATATATGCTTCACGATCGGACCAACCGCTGGGGAGATGGGTATTTGCATCGTCGTTCGTGTTCACACTGGCGGTGGTCACGGAGGCCGGCGTGTTATTTGTCATTCCGGTCGTGCTGGTCTGGATGGTGATCCGTCGTGATTGGGCCTGGAGCACCGGTGTCTCAGCCAGTATGGCATGGGTACTCCCGATTCTGGTGGTCATGGGAGGGGTTCTCTGGTTGAATGATCAAGCATTGCACAAAGCTCATGATTCCGGTGGACTTCTTCTGCAGACCGGTACGGGTCGGGCGTTTTACGGGGGGTCCGGCCCGGACGCGAGAGGAATTCCTCCCGCTCATCCCGGGTTCCGAAACGATCGGATGGATCGAATGGTGGATAACAAAAACATGCGTGATCCGATTGAACGGGATCGAATGTTTCTGGCCGAGACCACCAGGCATCTTCGGGCGCATCCCGGTGAGGTCTTCTACACGGCCCTTCGGAAGGTGTATTATTTTCTGACCAACTATTCAGTGGAAACGACGGAGCCCGTGGCTGCGTTGAAGAAACAGTCCGTGATGTTTTCACTCCCGCTCTTGTCATTCGGCTTTTTCATGGTTCTCGGGGGCATCGGGCTCTGTCGAGGTTTTTGGATCGGTGGAAATTATTTGTGCATTCCCCTGGTTGTACTGGGCTTGTTTGCCGGTCCGTTCCTCGTGGGTGTTTCTGTGCGCGGGCGAACCACGGCGATGCCCCTTCTGGCCGTTTTAACCGGGCAGGGAGTTCTCTACGTTGCTTATGCGTTACAGCGTCTGGATCTTCGGGTGCTGTCATGGGTGTTGCCGGTCATGCTTGCCCTGATGACCGGATTCGTTCCGATGATGAACGTGGAGACGGATCGTAACACGGCGTACATGACACCGTACTGGCGGGCAAAAGCACTTTGGAAGCAGGGAAGACAAAACGATGCGCTGGATGCGTTGAACTCGTCACCGTCAGGACTTGAGATCCCGCAGGACCATCGCATTTATCTGAATTACCAGTACGCGAAATACCTGTTTGTTTTGCATCAGCAGGATCAGCAAGGGGAGAGGAAACTGGTCAATCCACTGTTCCCCGCCAGGACGGTCCTCGATCAAATGAAGAACCGGAACATCACGTTTCCGAAAGCACACACTCTCATGGGACGGATCAAGATGAACAATGGTCAGTATGCAGAGGCTGTTGATCATCTCCGCGCGTCGCTCAAACAGCATCAGCAACGGGATACATGGTTGATGCTGGGAGAAGCGTTGCTTCGGAATGAGGCATATTCGAATGCGCTGGAGGAAATGGACCAGGCTCTTGAACAGTTCCCGGAGTGTGACCGATGTCGGATGATCCGGGCACGAGCCCAGGGTCTACAGGGGAACTGGGATCGGGCGATAGATACATTGACAAAAATACTGGAAAAACACAGCGATGGACGTCGCCGTGCGGTTCAGGCTGAAGCCAGTTACTATACCGGCTACCTGTATGAACGGACCGGGCGTCCGGATCAGGCAAGGACGTTTTACAGACAGTCCATCGAGGCGGGCGGTGAGTACGGTCAAAAATCAAGCGAACGGATGAAACAGCTCCAGGAACAGATGAAAAACCAAGAAAAGAATACGTCAGGAGGTGATGACTGATGAATGATCCAATTTACATCGATGCAAAAGAGATACGAAACCTGGCTGATCCGGTGGACTACGTGGAGGCGGTGAGACAGGGATTTCTCGAACGGGGGCGGGGAGGAGATGCAAGCACTCGTGAACGTGTCTACCGGCGGGATCCGTCCGGTATGCTCACGTCATACATGGCCATCTTACCCGAATCGGGTGTGATGGGTGGATATATGTATTCCGCCGGATTTTCGGACGGGGACGCATATTTTCTAACTCCCCTGTTTGACGCGGAGTCCGGAGAATTGCTGGCTCTTCTTGACGGATCCAGCATGAATCCATTTAAAACGGGCGCGGCCGGCGCTGTAGCCGTTGATGAACTGGCGGTGTCGAACGTCGAACAGGTGGCTCTGATTGGTAGTGGCCCTCAGGCACGGGGACAGATGCATTGTCTTGAGGTGATTCGGTCTCCCGATTTGATCAAGGTGTACTCCCGCACCCCTGAGCATCGCGAACGATTTGCGGACGAGATGAATGAGGTACTCGGGGCGCGGGTCCGAGCCGTCTCCTCGTCCGGAGAGGCGATTGATGGGGCGGCTGTCATCGTCACGGCGACCACCTCTCATGAGCCGGTCTTTGACGGATCGGCCCTCACCGGAGGGGAACACATTACAGCCATGGGTCAGTATCACCGTGAACGGCGGGAGGTGGATGCCACCGCCGTGGCTCGTTCAACGTATGTACCGGATATACATGGTCGAGTGCGGGAAGATGCCGGGGCATTTCTAATGGCTCTGGAAGAGGGGGCCATCACGGAGGATCACATTCACGCGGAACTGGGGGAGGTTGTGGCCGGTGACGCGGCCGGACGTACCGATCCGGAAGACGTCACATTATTCGACAGTGGTGGAACAGGTATTGAAACAACCGCCGCTGCGGGGATGCTTTACGAAAAAGCGCTTGCCGAGGATGCTGGCACATCGTTATCCATGTTCGCTGCTTCGGAGATGCTAACCGGTCGGTTGGATGAGTCGTAAATATCGGCCGGTTCGTCTCACGTTCAGGGGAGCGGGTCGCGCCGAATCAAAGGGGGAATGCACGTTTGAAACGGAGGCAAGGGCCGCCAGGGAAAACTTAATCTCCGCTTGGTTCTGAATCTGAGTCGGAGTCCGAATCGGGTTGGAATTTTAACCGGTCGTCGGAAATGTACTCAAGAAGGCGGTTGTTGCTGGAGAGCAGGAAGAACGCATTTTCTCCCAGTCCTTCGCGGTACGTTTCCAGGGATCGATGAAACCGATAAAATTCCGGGTTCTGGCTGAATGATCTGGCGTGAATTTCGATCCGGTCGCGATCCGCTTCTCCGAGGATGTTCTTGACCTTTCGTTCGGCGGCGGAGAGCATTTCATTTTTTTCCCGTTCCACCTCACCGAGGATCTCTCGTTTCTGCTGTTCTCCACGGGCCCGGTACCGTGCCGCAATTCGTTTCCGCTCAGCAATCATTCGTTCGTACACGGACTGGCGAACTTCGGAGGTGTAATTGAGCTGAGTGAACATGATGTCGGTTAACTCAACACCGAATCGGTCGATCAGGCTTTCTCGAAGACTTTTCGTGGTGTCTTCCTGTTGAAGATTTCCCTCAAGAATTCTGCGGACTAACTCTTTGCGGCCATAACGAATTTTGGCGGCGTCTCGCTCTTCCTCCTCCGAGGCCTGTTCCAAACGCTTTTTGATCCGTTCCTCGAGTTCAAGGTTCTCGTTGCGTACCGCCTCAATGAGCCGGGTCCGGGAAAGTTCATCCTCCACCTGCCGATCAATCACCCCACCGATTCGATCAATCCCACTTCCTCCCTTGAAGTTTCTGTAGAATTTAATGATATCCACAATCCGATAAAATCCTGTGCTATCAATGCTCAGCGTCCGGAGATCCATGGTGGAGATTTCTTTGTCATCCCCATCCCACCGCTGCAATCGAGCATCGAACGAGTGGATGCGCTCAACAAACGGCAATTTGAAATATAGCCCGGCACCCATCTTGATCTCCTCAGGTTGGTCACGATATGCTTCCCTGATTCGGTCCATTCGGGCATCTTCGTCTACAGGCCGGTCGAAGCCGGAGTAAATGGCATATTGAATCTCTCCAAACCGAGTAATGACCACATTCTCTTTCTCAGAAACGAAGAAGACGGCGCCGGAGAAGTAGGCCAGTATCGGAATGAGTAGCAGAAGACCAATCCCGGTGATGATTCCTCGAAGTCGCATTATTCTTTGTTCTCCCTGAGTTGAAGGTGGGGAAGAAGCCCTTGAATGTGTTCATCCACAATGTACACACGATTCGATGCCTGCATCACGTCCTGCATCGTTTCCAGGAACATCCGGGTTCTCGTGATTTTCGGCGCGGCTTCGAACTGTGTCACAATGTGATCGAAACGTTCCGCTTCCCCCTTGGCCTGGTTACGAATCTGAGCTGCTTGTCCACGAGCCTCAGAAATTCGTTTTTGGGCTTCCCCTTCCGTTTCGTTCAGTATTTTTTCCTGTTGACGGAGTGCTTCATTCCGGAGCGTTTCCCGATCCTGCCGTGCGCTATCCACTTCTTTGAACGCGTCGATCACTTTTTGAACGGGAGGTTCGGTGGATTGAATCTCGATGCCTTCGATCGTGATACCGGTGCTGTACCGATCCATCACGTCTTGAAGTTCGGCTTCCACGTTTCGACGGATTTCCTCACGTGCGACCGTGATGACGCGAGAAACGAACTTGTCGCCAATCACCCGGCGCATCGTCGAAAGCGTGGTGTCCCGGATCAACTGTCGGTGTTCGGCTTCGGGTACATTGAAAACATAACGGACCGGATCGGATTTCTTGTACTGCACCTGCCATTCCACGCGTGCAACCCCCAGATCCCCGGTGAGCATGAGCGTATCTTCCTGGGGATCCTGCACTCCGGAGGTTCTTCGGGTGGTTTGATTGATGGACTTTGTGGAAAAACTCATCTCAAACGGCTCCTGCGTGTTGATCAGCTCGGCTGTTTCGATCGGGTACGGAAACTTATACTGAAGCCCGGGTTCGTCCACACGCTGAAGTTCTCCGAACCGGAGGACTACCGCCCGTTCCTGCGCGTTCACCTGATAGATGATCGTTGGGAGCAGGAAAAGAAGCAGTAAAAGGAAGAAACCGAAGAGCAAAATGCTTGGATGGCGACCTACCCACTCCAGACCCCGTCGAAACTGCCGCTCGAGATCATCAAGTTGAGGTCGATCCTCGTTTCGATTACTTGGCATGGAGGGATAGTGCAGAGAAGAAAAGAAGAGGTAAATAAATGTAATCGATTTAGGGTTCGGTTTCCAACGGCAACCGGTACTACCCGATCTAGATGGGGTGGATGAGCGGTTTGAATTTCGTAAAAGTGCACACTTCCAAGGTTCGTTCTTTGATCTTTCAGAAATTGAAGCTGTGTTTTTAGGGGAGTGACGGTCCAAAGATTGCATGCGTTTTGATGTTTCCACACGAATCTTATAAAAAGTATATCTGTCACTAAGTATGTGTGTAAGGGTTGATCCCCGAGGAAGATCGGTATCACGGAGTTAACGATTGAGGTACGGTTTCCGTACTTGATCTTCTTTGAAACGATTGTTTGCTTCGCTCGTCAACAGGTATGAGAGAGGTGAACTTTTTTGATGTCTGATCGAACAGACGAAGATCTTGTCAGGCAGTTTCAGGAGGAGCACGGTAGACGTCGGCAGCAGGCATTTGCCCGTCTTTTTTCCCGGCATGCGGGAATGCTACGCGGGTATCTCCGAAAAGTGACCGGGGATCATGAAACGGCCGATGATCTGACTCAGCAGGCGTTCATGAAGGCGCTGGACGGCCTCGACCATTTCGAAGGTCGTAGCTCGTTCAAAAACTGGCTGTACAAAATTGCAACCAATCTGTGGAAGGATCGACTGAAGAAAAAACGTCCCTCCAGTGGCATTGAGGATTATGAAAAGCTTCAAAACATCACACCGGATGAGCTGGTTGAAAAGGAGGAGCGTCACAATAGAGTGCATGAGGCGATACAGGAAT
Source organism: uncultured Planctomycetia bacterium (assembly GCA_964594615.1). GTDB lineage: Bacteria > Planctomycetota > MHYJ01 > CAYXQY01 > CAYXQY01 > CAYXQY01. Next base: position 2,571 of record CAZQNZ010000008.1, on the reverse strand, counting down.
TACCGGAAAAATGGAGGGCTCCCCTCATGCTCGTCCGCTTCGAGGACATGCAATACAAAGAAGCGGCGTCCATTCTTGATATCACGACGGATGCTGTCCGCATGAGAGTGCACCGGGCTCACAAAGCATTGCGCCATCAGCTGGAAGATACTGCATTTTATGAAAAACGTTAGACACGAGGCCATATGAACAGAAAAGAAGCAAAAGCTCTGGTTACGGACTGGATGGCCGGTGAAATATCTCCCAGTGAGCTACAAAAATTGAAGGTATATCTTGAAGAACATCCCACCTTCCGAGCTGAAGTGAACAAGTACAGGAAGGCCTGGGAGGATCTTGACGACCTGGAGAAAGAGGGGTACGGCGTTCCGTATATGGGGCCGGCACTGGAACGCAAACTACAGGAAGCATCATCGAATCCGGGCGGGGCAGGACATGACCAGGCATCACCAGAGACCACCTGTCAGTGTCAGACGGTATCCGGTCAGAAGGTAGAGGCGCTCACTTCCGGTGGAGGTGCGGTCTGGACCTTCCAGGATCAGTTGGCAGATCAACGAATGATTGCCGTTGCCATCGCTTCATCAGTGGCTCTTTTTACCTGTATCTATCTGCTTCTGGTTTCTCATTTTCAGGCTCCGGGTTGGACCGCACGGGTTACTGAAAGTTCATCCGGAACAAGGCTCATTCGGGATGATCGAAAACTCAAGGTGCACGAAGGCATGAAGATACAATCCGGCGATACCTTAAAGGTACCCGGTAAAGCCTCAGCCACACTGACATACCGCAATGAGAATACCTCGGTGACGGTGGCGAACGATGCAAAGTTGCGTTTGCGTGCAGAGGAGAACACGAAATATATTTCTTTGGACCGTGGTGTGATGGAGGTCGATCTGGCAGAGCAAAAACGACGGGACAAACTGATTGTCTCGACGAACGATGCTCGTGCAAAGGCGGTCGGTACCAGTTTTAAAATCGGACACAACCGGAGCACACATCTACAGGTGGCGGAGGGACGAGTGCTTCTCTCCTCGCTGAATTCCAATGACACGAAGCAGATTCGAAAACAGGAATACGCTAAAGTCACGGAGAATGGAGATGTGGTGTCAGGGAAGGTGTTTTCAGGCTGGGTCGAAGACTTTGATGACGTACCGATTGATTCGAGTATGGATAAAGGGGAGACGGCATGGCAGGTGAAAAATCGAAAGGGTAATGAGGACAAACGGTTTTCGGTATCTGGCGGAGCGCTCCGGGTTCACGAAGTGAAGAACGACGGCGACCTGGAGTCCGGTGGCCTCTGGACCTCTGAAGAAATCGACATTAGCGGAGCGGAAAAGGTCGATGTCAGTGTTACATTCGGAGGAGGTGGATGTGAAAATACCGTCTCGGGGGGAGGGGGTTCAGCGGATATTGACGTTGAATTGCGTGTGGCCGTTGACGGTCAGGAGCCGAAGAAGGTCGTTGGACTTTCGGGCGACCCGCAGACCCCGGGTATCGGTGTCAATGGACTGGATGGTTCTACCCTGAAACTACAAATTGCTGCTACCAACGGCGGTGGGGCGGAATGCTTTACACTGGACCGTGTCTCGGTCCTGCCAGAAAAATGATATGAGAATGCATGGATCACGTGGTATAAATCAGCAATCTGATATCCGCGCTCCAATGTATTAATCGTCTCAAACGTGAACCTTATAATAAATCAATCACCATGACCAAGTTTACCCGACGTGAGTTCATCGCAGGAGCATCCGCCGTATCGGCAGGTGCCGTTCTCTCCGGGCAACAGGCGTTCGGTCAGTCAGAGGAAAAGCCAACTCCGGAAGATGTCCCGCCACCGGATTATCAAATCGAAAACGGTCGTATCAATCAGAGTGTTGAGGCATGGTGCTATGATGATACCTCCAACGAGGAACTCATCCAGGCGTGTGTCGATATGAATATGCCCGCCATCGAAGGGATCGACCATGAGGTGCATGACAAGGCGGTGAAAGCGGGACTTGATATTTCTATTGTTCGCAGCCATCCCTTTAAGAAGGGACCGGTCCGCCAAAAGAACCATGACATGGTGAAGTCCAAACTGAAGGAGGCGATTGACGTCGCGAACGAATACGATTCACCGAACGTGTTTACGTTTACGGGATTTGCTGATGAGGATATGCCTCGTGACGAAGGGGCGAAGAATTGTGTGGAATGCTGGAAGGACGTGATGAGCTACGCGGAAGAAAAAGAGATCAACGTCTGTCTTGAACACCTGAACACGCGAGGAAAGCCCCCCATGCGTGGACACCCGGGCTACTTTGGAGACGACGTGGATTTCTGTGTGGACCTCATCAACCGGGTCGGATCCGAGCGTATGAAGCTGGTGTTTGACATTTACCACGTTCAGATCATGAATGGAGATGTGATCCGTCGAATTGAGGAATACCAGGATGTCATTGGACTGTTTCACACAGCTGGCAATCCCGGACGAAGAGAACTTGATGAGAACCAGGAAATAAATTATCCGGCCATCATGAGAACGATTGTCGACACCGGATATGATGGATACGTCGCTCAGGAGTTCATCCCGACCTGGGA